>NZ_JBFUEO010000008.1:0-144421 GCF_056403935.1 Pedococcus sp. P2_E4
GCCCACCACTGGTGGGCGGCCCCTCGGGCGTCGTGCCGGTATGCCGTGCGGCAGCGCGCGCCGTCAGCCGAACTTGAGTGCGTAGCCCTTGGACCGCAGGGTCCGCAGGACCTCCTCGCAGTGCGACTGCCCGCGGGTCTCGAGCTGCAGGCCGATCTCGACCTCGTCGACGGTGATGGTCGTGCCGGTGCGGATGTGCTCGACCTCGAGGACGTTGGCGTCGACGGCCGCGCAGTCCGCGAGCAGCCGGGCCAGGTGACCGGGGCGGTCGGACACCCGAACCCGGAACTGCAGGTAGCGACCGGCCGAGGCCATGCCGTGGCGGATGATCCGCAGCAGCAGGAGCGGGTCGATGTTGCCGCCGGACAGGACCGCGACCACCGGGCCGTCGACGTGCTGACCCGCTCGGTCGAGCAGGTGGGCCACAGCGGCCGCCCCCGCCGGTTCGACGACGAGCTTGGCGCGCTCGAGCACGAACAGCAGCGCGCGCGACAGCTCCTCCTCGCTCACCGTCTCCATTCCGTCGCAGAGGTCGCGGACCAACGCGAAGGGCACCTCACCGGGGATGCCCACGGCGATGCCGTCGGCCATGGTCTGCATGTTCTCGTAGGCGACGGGCTTCCCGGCGGCGAGCGAGAGCGGGTAGGCCGCGGCCTGCTCGGCCTGGACGCCGATGATGCGCACGTCGGGGCGCAGGGCCTTGACCGCCACGGAGATCCCGGCGAGCAGGCCGCCACCTCCCGCGCTCACGACGATCGTCCGGACGTCGGGGCACTGGTCGAGGATCTCGAGGCCAGCGGTGCCCTGACCGGCCACGATGTCGCGGTGGTCGAAGGGGTGGATCAGCACCGCCCCGGTCTCGGCCTCCCACGCGCGGGCCTTGACCAGGCACTCGTCGATGGTCGTGCCGACCTGCTCGATGGTGGCGCCGTAGGCACGGGTCGCGGTGAGCTTGGGCATCGGCGCCCCGTGCGGCATGTAGACCTTGACGTCGATGCCCAGCAGCTGCCCTGCGAGCGCGACTCCCTGAGCGTGGTTGCCCGCACTCGCGGCGACGACGCCGCGGGCCTTCTCGTCGTCCGAGAGCCGCGACATCCGGGTGTACGCCCCGCGGATCTTGAACGACCCTGCGCGTTGGAGGTTCTCGCACTTGAGGAAGACCTCGGAGCCGACGCGGTCCGAGAGCGCGCGGCTGTACTCGAGGGGCGTCGGGCGGACGATCCCGCTGAGCAGGTCCTGCGCAGCGCGGACGTCGTCGAGGGAGACGGACAGCGTCGGTGATGCCATGGGCGCAGGCTAGTCCCTCGCCCATGGCACCTCGACGGCTACTGCTGCACCCGCCGCTGGAAGGCGCGGATCGCCAGCGGTGCGATGACCACGGTCAGCCCGATCGTCCAGATCAACGTCGTCAGGATCGGGTGGTGCATCGGCAGCTGGGCGTCAGCCGGCACCGGCAGGTCGTTGCCCCACAGCTGACGGACGGCCTGGACCAGTGAGGAGATCGGGTTCCACTCCGCGATGACCCGCAGCCAGTGCGGCATGTTGCTGGTCGGGGCGAACGTGTTGGCCAGGAACGTGATCGGGAACATCGTCGTGAACATCAGGCCGTTGACCGACTCGACCGAGCGCATCGCCGACCCGACCAGGATGCCGACCCAGATCATGGCGAAGCCCCACATGAGCAGCAGGAGGTAGGCGAGCACCGCGTTGGGCAGCCCGTCGCGGATCCGCCAGCCGACGAACAAGCCGGTGACGGACATGACGAGGATGCCGATGCTGGAGTGCATGAGGCTGGAGATGCTCCGGCCGACCAGCACGGCGGCCGGGTTGATCGGCAGCGAGCGCATCCGGTCGACGATGCCCTTGTCGATGTCGGCGGTCAGGCCGACGGCCACGATGAACGACGCGAACGCGATGGTCTGCCCCATGATCCCGGCCATCAGCCACTCGCGGTAGCCCGCGGGCGACCCGTCGACCGCGATCGAGCCGCCGAAGACGTAGGCGAACAGCAGCACGAACATCACCGGCTGGATGGTGACGTCCATGAGCATCTCGGGCATCCGCTTGATGTGGATGAGGTTGCGCCGGGTGATCGCGAGCGACTGGCGCAGCAGCCCGGTCGGCTGGATCTCGGGGCGGGCCAGGCCGCTGGACGTGGTGTGGACGGTCGTGCCGGTGGTCATGAGGCCTTCTCCTGGAGCTCGGGGTCCTCGGTCTCCTCGGCGCGGTGGCCCGTGAGGTTGAGGAAGACGTCGTCGAGGCTCGGCCGCTTGAGGCCGAGGTCGTCGAGCTCGATCTGGCTGCCCTCGAAGACGGCAGCGATGCGGGTCATGTCGCGCAGGCCGTCGGCCGGGGCAGTCAGCTGACGGGCGCCCGCGTCGACGTGCACCTCGCTCACGTGGGTGCGCAGCAGCCCCTCGGCCGCCGCGAGGTCCTCGGCCTTGGACACCGTGAGGACGATGGCGGCCTTGCCACTGCGGTCCTTGAGCTCGAGCGCCGTGCCCTCGGCGATCACGGCGCCCTTGTCGATCACCACGATCCGGTCGGCGAGCTGGTCGGCCTCCTCGAGGTACTGGGTGGTCAGCAGCAGCGTCGTGCCGTCGCTGACCAGACCCCGCAGGACCTCCCAGAGCTCGACGCGACTGCGCGGGTCGAGCCCGGTCGTCGGCTCGTCGAGGAACAGGACGGGCGGGGTGGCGATGAGGCTGACCGCGAGGTCGAGCCGGCGCCGCATGCCCCCCGAGTAGGTCTTGACGACCCGGCTGCCGGCGTCGGTCAGCGAGAAGCGCTCCAGCAGGTCGTCACTGGCCTGACGGACGTAGGAGCTGGACAGCCCGTAGAGCGATCCGATGAGCCGGAGGTTCTCGCGACCGGTCAACAGCTCGTCGACGGTGGCGGCCTGCCCCGTCAGCCCCATCGACCGTCGCACCCCGTCGGGGTCGGTCAGCACGTCGTGGCCCGCAACCCGGGCCGTCCCGCTGGTGGGCCGCGCGAGCGTCGTCATCATGCGCACGGTCGTGGTCTTGCCGGCGCCGTTGGGGCCGAGCAGGCCCAGGACGGTCCCCTGCGGCACCGTGAAGCTGACGTCGTTGACGGCGACGGTGTCGCCGAACTTCTTGACGAGGTGCTCGGCCTCGATCGCGGGGGTGCTCATGCATCGAGCCTAGGTCGGCACCGGATGGGACGGCGAGTCATTATCGGCTCCTCAACTGACGCTATATCGCGTTGTCGCAGACACGTTATATCGCGTTTGCCCGTGAGCGCAAGACACGGCCCCTGACTCGTGCTCAGGTCCGGCCGATCAGGCAGAACGGGTGGCCCGCGGGGTCGAGGTAGACGCGGAAGCCGCCGTTCTCGGACGGCTGGTGCTCGTGCACGATGGCTCCCGCGGACAGGACCGCCGGCTCCGCGGCATCGATGTCACCCGCCCAGAGGTCGAGGTGGAACTGCTGCGGGTGCGAACCCCCCGGCCAGGTCGGCCTCACGAAGTCGGGGATCTGCTGGAACGCCAGGCTGGTCCGGCCGTCGGGGTTGTCCGGTGTGAGACCACCGCCCGGAGGCACGAGGGTCGCCCAGCCGGCGTCGGAGTCGTCCTCGAGCTCCCAGCCGAGGACCTCGGCGTAGAAGCGGGCCAGCTTGAGCGCATCGGGGCAGTCGAGGACGACCAGGTCGAGCGTGGGCTTGCGTGGTGTGTCACTCATCCCCCGACGCTACGACCGACCACCGACAACGGCTCGCGCCAGCGCCGCTGCCGCCGCGGGGTGGGCCCTGCGGAGCAGTCCCACGGCGAAGAGCAGGTATGCCGTGTCCGTCACGACCGCCGCGTCCCGCGGCACCTTCCAGCCACCTGCATGGTCCTGCGCCACCTCCCCGAGCACTGCAGCCCGGCCCTTCGCCGTCGCGTGCCGCAGCACCCCTCCGGAGCCCACGACGAGCGACACCTCGGCGAGGGGCCGCGGGCTCTCCCCCGGGCCGCCGGGGCGGGCGTGCCGCCGGACTGCGACGACCGCCGCGGCCCGCGCGAGCTCCAGGTCGAAGGCGACCTCGCGGGAGTCGGCTGGGAGGTGACCGGGGTCGCGGACGACCGACTCGGCATACGCCCCCAGGCCGTCGGGGACGGGGAGGTGCTCGCGCCCCGCAGCCTCCGTGATGCCCACGGCGTTCCAGCGCATGCCCAGGTCGGCCTCGACGGTCCGCGACTGCCACAGCGGGGCCACCACGTCCTTGGCCAGGCCCGCGTCCTCGCCCTGCGGTCGCAGCGCGGAGTACACGTCGGTGGTGGCGCCCCCGATGTCGACGACGAGCACGTCGCCGTCGAGGTGCTCAGCGAGGACCTGGACGCCGTCGAGCACGGCGTCGGGCGTCGGGGCTTGGACCATCGCGGCGAACTCCGGGCCCCGGGACAGGCCCTTGCCGCCGATGACGTGGTCGAGGAACGCCGTGCGGATGGCCGCGCGAGCCGACTCGGGTGCGATGACCCCGATCGCCGGGAGCACGTTGTCGGCGAGTGTGAACCGGCGACCCGTGGACGTGAGGACCTCGGCCACGCGGTCGCGCGCCTCGGCGTTGCCGGCCACCACGACCGGGGCGGCGAGCCGCGCCTTCGCGAGCCGGGTGGCGTTGTGCAGCAACACTTCTGCATTGCCACCATCGGTGCCGCCGACCAGGAGGACGAGGTCGGGGCGATTGCTCCGCAGCTCGGCGACGTCCGCGCCGGTCATGGACCCCGAGGCCACGTGGACCACCCGGGCGCCGGCGCTCAGCCCGACGCGGTGGCCGGCCTGTGCGGTCACCTCGCGCTCGTAGCCGACCACGGCGAGGCGCAGGCCGCCCCCGGCGCTGGAGCAGGCGAACACCTCGCCCACCTCGCCGTGCGGCGCGAGCTCGCGGCGCAGCGCCCGATAGCCGTCGAGGACGTCTGTCTCGACAGTCGTCCGGGTGGACACGGACGCCACGAGCGAGCCGTCCGTCGTGTCGACGAGGGCGGCCTTGGTGAACGTCGAGCCGAAGTCGACGGCGAGGACCAGGGGCATGGCGCAGGCGGGTGGCTCGGTCGGACCGGGCTCAGCCGAGCCGGTCGAGCGCCTGCCCAAGGTCGGCGATGAGGTCGTCGACGTCCTCGATGCCGACCGACAGCCGGATGAGGTCGGCCGGGACCTCGAGCTCGGTGCCGGCGACGGAGGCGTGCGTCATGCGGGCCGGGTGCTCGATGAGCGACTCCACCCCGCCGAGGGACTCGCCGAGCGTCCACAGCTGGGTCTCGCCGCACACCTTGACCGCGACGTCCTCACCGGCCTTGACCTGGAACGAGATCATGCCGCCGAAGCGTTTCATCTGCCGCGCGGCCACCTCGTGGCCGGGGTGGCCCTCGAGTCCCGGGTAGTGCACGGCGCTCACGGCCGGGTGGGCGGCGAGGAACTCCACGACCCGCTCGGCGTTGTCGCTGTGCTTCTCCATGCGCAGGGCGAGGGTCTTGAGGCCACGCAGCACCAGCCACGCGTCCATCGGCCCCGCGACGGCGCCCATCGAGTTCTGGTGGAAGGCGACACGGTCCGCCGCGTCCTCGAAGCCGGGGACCGTGATGTCGTGCCCGACGACGACGGCACCACCCACGACGTCGGAGTGGCCGCCGCAGTACTTGGTGGTCGAGTGGGTGACGATGTCGGCCCCGAGGGCCAGCGGCTGCTGGAGATACGGGCTGGCGAAGGTGTTGTCGACGACGAGCAGCGCGCCTGCCTCGTGGGCGATGTCGGCCAGCGCCGCGATGTCGGCGATGCCGAGCAGCGGGTTGGTGGGCGTCTCGACCCACAGGATCTTGGTGCTGCCGGGACGGACTGCAGCTCGCACCGCGTCGAGGTCGCCCGTCGGCGCGATCGTGTGCTCGACGCCCCACGTCGTGAGGACCTTGTTGAACAGCCGGTACGTGCCGCCGTACGCGTCGTTGGGGACGACCACGTGGTCCCCCGGTGCCAGCAGCGCACGCAGCACGGTGTCCTGACCGGCGAGCCCCGACGAGAAGGCGAAGCCGCGCACGCCTCCCTCGAGGGCGGCGAAGCACTCCTCGAGCGCGGTGCGGGTCGGGTTGGCCGAGCGGCTGTACTCGTAGCCACCGCGGAAGCCGCCGATGCCGTCCTGCTTGTAGGTCGACACCTGGAAGATCGGCGTGATCACCGCACCGGTGCCCGCGTCCGGCTCCTGCCCCGCGTGGATCGCACGCGTCGAGAAGCCGTGGTCGCTGCTGCTCTGCTCGCTCATGGCGGCAAGGCTAGCCCCCGCTCAGGACCCCTCGAGCACCCCGGTCGCCCATCACGCGCACCCCTCCTGTCACTCGCCACGAGCTGCCCGGTCCTGCCGTCGGGCCTGCGTGGAACAGCCGTCGCCGGGCGGGCGTTGGACGTGACGTGATATTCGGATCGCGCGCCAAGACCACCCTTCCGACCAGCGACACCGCCCTGCGCGGGCGCGACGAGCGACCGTTCCAGATCGCCCGCGACCACGTCGTGCTGCACACGCCCCTCGAGGGGCCGTGGCCGGACGGCACCGAGGTCCTCTACATCGCGATGGGCTGCTTCTGGGGTGCCGAGCGCATCTTCTGGCGACTGCCGGGCGTGGTGACGACCGCCGCCGGCTACATGGGCGGCCTGACGCCGAACCCGACCTACGAGGAGACCTGCACCGGGCTGACCGGGCACGCGGAGGCCGTGCTCGTGGCCTACGACCCCGAGCAGACGACCCCCGAGCTGCTGCTCAAGGAGTTCTGGGAGAACCACGACCCGACCCAGGGCAACCGCCAGGGCAACGACATCGGCACGGCATACCGGTCGGCGATCTACTGGACCACCGCCGACCAGGAGCGCGCAGCCCGCGCCACCCGCGACGCGTTCCAGAAGGTGCTGACCGACAACGGGTTCGGCACCATCACGACCGAGCTCCGGTCGGCACAGGACGCGGGGCGGTTCTTCTACGCCGAGGACTACCACCAGCAGTACCTCTACAAGAACCCCGGCGGCTACTGCAACCACGGCCCGAACGGCATGACCTGCCCTGTCGGGATCGTCAAGCAGGACCAGCTCCCCTCGCAGGAGAGCGTGCTGCGCGTCAACGACTCCGGCAGCTGAGCCCGGCGGCTCAGCGACTCACGCGGTACGCGGCGACGCTCGCTGTTGCCCCGAGGTCGGTCCGAACGGACGACCTGGAGAACTCGGTGGCTCACCCGGCCCACGCGCCATACGGTCGTGGCGTGCAGATCAGGGACATCACCGACGCCGACCTCGACGCCTTCGTGCCCATCTTCCGCGGGATCGTCGCGGACGGTGAGACCTACGCGTACCCCGAGGACCTCAGCGACGCCCAGATCCGGTCGCTGTGGTTCGAGAGCCCACCGGGGCGCACGGTCGTGGCGGTGGACGACGACGGAACGCTGCTGGGCAGCGCGAAGATGGGCCCGAACCGTCCGGGTCGCGGGTCGCACGTGGGCACCGCGAGCTTCATGGTCGGACCGGCCGCCCGCGGGAAGGGCGTCGGCAGGGCGCTTGCCGAGGACATGGTCGAGTGGCACCGCCGCGAGGGCTTCGCGTCCATCCAGTTCAACGCCGTCGTCGAGACCAACACGGCGGCGGTCAGGCTGTGGCAGGACCTGGGCTTCGAGGTGCTCGCGACGGTGCCGGCAGCGTTCGAGTCTCGGACCCACGGCCGCGTCGGGCTGCACGTGATGCTCCTCGAGCTCTGAGCCGCCCGGCCGCTGATCGGTGGCGAAAGTGTCACGAACGCACGTGGTCCAGCCCGATCGGCGCACAACAGTGGCGAAAGCGCCACGAATCCACGTGCGTCAGGGCGCCGGAGCGCGACGCCACCACCCCGCCAAGGCGCGTATGCCGCGTGGCCGGCCCCGGCGTGCCGGCCCGGCGGGCCCGGGTGTCGTCGGGGCCACCTCCGCTGGGGAGGCGGCGGCCGCGGGGGATTCAGCGGCCGCGGCGGCCGCGGCGCGCAGCTGGCGCCACTGGCCCACCAGCTCATCGACGTCGACCAGCCGGGCCCACACCGGTGGCCTGGGGCCGGTGCCGGGGCGGAGCCGGTCGAGCTTCACCCGCCGGTTGTAGTCCTCGAGCACCAGGCGCACCCCGTCCTCGGTGTGCAGGTCGAGCAGGGACTCGGGGAAGCCCGCTGCCTCCTTGCGCAGCGCCATCGCCGGCGACAGGGCACCGGCCAGGTCGAGCCCCTCACGTTCGACGAAGCCCTTGACCCACCAGTCGGGGTCGTCGTACTCGGGTGGGCCCAGGTTGGCCAGCGGCTTGCCCGCGCCGGGCAGGTTGTCGAACTCCCCGCGCTCCTGCGCCTCCCGGATCGCCTTCTCCACCGGGGACTCCCACCGTTCCACGCCTCGACCCTAACCCGGCAGCAGGCCTGGGTCCGAGGACGTGGTGGCGCCGGTCAGGCCCCCGGCTGCGGATGGCTGAGACCGGGACGTCCCGACCTCCCGGCGGCCTCGGTGACCCCCCGCCCCAGCGCACCGGCGACCCGCTGGAGCGGCGGCGGCGGCGCGCCCGAGACGCTGGGCGGCATGACCACGACCGGGCACGCCGCGGCATACACCAGGCGCCCGGCGAAGCCCGGCAGGGCGGTGAGGTCGAGCCGTCTCGGGGCGTCCACGACGAGCAGGTCGGCGTCCTTCGCGGCCTGGAGCAGGGCCTTGCGCTTGCCGCCCACCAACAACCGCACCTCGACCCCGTGCTCGGGGCCGAGCACCTCGGTGACGTCCTGCTCGAGGGCCTCCAGGGCTGTCGCCTCGGAGGCACCGGAGTCCTCGGCCACGGGAGCCGGGGTGACCCGGGAGGCGGTCTGCGGGGCGGTCGGACGCCACGCCCGCACGGCCACCACGCGTCCTCCGCGCATGGCCGCCAGCTCAGCCGCCCAGTGCAGGGCGGTGGGCGACTTGGACGTGGCGCTCACGCCGACGACGATCGTGTAGGGACGGCTCTGGTCGCTCATCGTCACGCTCCTCAGGCCCTGGCCGCGTCGAGCTGCGGGTCCTCGTCGACCTTGCTGAGCGGGTCGGCGATGTCCTCGAGCCCCTTGCCCTCGGCATCGACGCCGATGAGGATCGCCACGACTCCGCCGACCATCATGATGGACGAGGCAAGGACATAACCCCAGAAGAGCGGGTCGCGCTCCTTGCCCTCACCGACCAGAGCGCCGAACAGCACCGGGCCGAGCGCCCCCACGACCTGGGCGACCGCGAAGAAGTACGAGATCGCCTGGCCCCGCACCTCGAGCGGGAAGATCTCGCTCACCGTCAAGTAGGCCGACGACGCGCCCGCAGAGGCGAAGAAGAACGACACGCACCAGAAGATCGTGTGGGTCGTGGCGTTGAGCGAACCCGCCTTGAAGAGGAAGGCGGACACGAGCAGCACGAGCCCGGCGACGAGGTAGGTGGAGAAGATCATCTTGCGGCGCCCGATGGTGTCGAACAGGTGCCCGAGCAGCAGCGGCCCCGCCAGGTTGCCGATCGCGAACGGCACGAAGTAGATCGCGGCCGCGGACTTGTCGAGGTGGTAGAAGTTCTGCAGCACCAACGCATAGGTGAAGAAGATCGCGTTGTAGAGGAAGCTCTGGGTGACCATCATCGTCAGGCCGAGGGCCGTCCTGCTGGGGTAGCGCTTGAAGAACACGTCGAGCAGCACCCGGAACGGCACCGCGTCCTTGGCCTTGACGAGCATCGCCTTGCTCTCGTCGACCGGCTTCAGCGTGACGCCCTGCTTCTCGACCGACGCCTCGATGTCGTCGACGATCCGCTCGGCCTCCTCGCCCTGGCCGTGCGTGACCATCCAGCGCGGGCTCTCGGGGATGTGGCGCCGCAGCCAGATGATGATGAGCCCCATGACCGGGCCGATGAAGAACGCGATGCGCCAGCCGACGTTCTCCGGCACCCGGTCGGTGTCGAGCAGCCAGAAGCTCGCGAGCGCGCCGAGCAGCGCACCGGCCCAGTAGGTGCCGTTGACGGCGATGTCGACCCGGCCGCGGTACTTCGCCGGGATGAGCTCGTCGATGGCGCTGTTGATGGCGGTGTACTCACCCCCGATGCCGAGGCCGGCCACGAAGCGCCACAGATAGAGGAACCACGGCGTCCACGCGAGCCCGGCGATGCCGCTGCCGATGAGGTAGATGGCCAGGGTGATGATGAACAGCTTCTTGCGGCCCCACTTGTCGGTGAGCCGCCCGAACGTCAGCGCCCCGACGACCTGCCCGATGAGGTAGACGGTCCCGGCGAAGCCGACCTCCGCCGACGACATCCCCAGGCTCTTCTGGAAGCCCGCGGTCGAGACCAGCTGGATCTCGAGCCCGTCGAGGATCCACGAGACGCCCAGGCCCACGACGACGAGCCAGTGGAACCGTGCCCACGGCAGCCGGTCCATCCGGAAGGGGATCAGGCTGCGGACCGCCCCGGTGTCGTTGGGTGCTGCTGCTGTCGTCATCGACCACTCCTCGATCTGTCCTGGCTGGTGGTTGCACTCCACAACCCGCCAACCGGGGAACCTACGCCGGGTTTGCCCGAAATGCTCGTCGAAACCGTTCTGACCTGCACGAACACCCCGCGCGAGGCCGCCTCCGGCTCGCCTGCGTAGGGTCGGGGCCATGCGGATCGTGTCCCTGTTGCCCTCGACGACCGAGATCCTGTTCGCCCTCGGCGCCGGCGACCGGGTCGTCGGGGTCACCTTCGAGTGCGACACCCCGGTCGAGGCCCGGGAGCGGACGATCGTGTCGACGACGGCGATCCCCGAGGGCCTGTCGTCGCGCGACATCGATGCGTACGTGACGGCCGCCATGGCTGCGGGCGAGGACCTCTACCACCTCGACGCCGGCGCCCTCGCGACCCTCGACGCCGACCTCGTGGTCACCCAGGACCTCTGTGCGGTCTGCGCCGTCGACGTGTCGAAGGTCGACGACGCCCTCGACTACCTCGGCTGCCGGGCGCAGGTGCTGACCATCGACCCGCACAGCCTCGACGAGGTGCTCGGCTCGATCACCACACTGGGCGCCGCGAGCGGCACCGACGACCGCGCCACTGAGCTCGTGGCCGGGCTCCGCGCCCGCCTGTATGCCGTGGAGCAGGCCGTGCGCGACGCGCACCGCCCGCGGACGCTGGTGCTCGAGTGGACCGACCCACCGTTCGCCCCGGGCCACTGGGTGCCCGAGATGGTGGTGGCGGCCGGAGGCACCAACGTGCTCGGCTCGGCGCGCGAGAAGTCGGTGCGAGTCACTTGGGACGCGGTGCGCGCGAGCGCCCCCGAGGTCGTCGTCTGCGCCCCCTGCGGCTACGACCTCGAGGGATCGACGGCGTTGGCACACAAGGCGATCGACGACGGCGAGCTGCCGCCCGGCATACCGGTCTGGGCGGTCGACGCGAACGCGAGCTTCGCCCGCCCGGGGCCGCGCCTGGTCGACGGCGTCGAGGCACTCGCGGCGATCCTGCACCCGGACGCGACGCAGCCGCCGCGCCCGGACATGGCGCGACGGCTGCGGTAGCGGCTGATCTCTCGTCGACGAGTCGACCTGCCCCTAGTCGACCAGGGCGATGAGCAGGTCGGCGCGGGTGAGCACCCCGACCGGCTTGCCGTCCTCGACGACCATGATCGCGTCGTGCTTCTCCAGCTCGTGGCGAGCCGCGGTGACCGGCTCACCGGCGCCGACCAGGGGGAGCGACGGCTCCATGTGCTTGCCGACGGAGTCGGTGAGGTGCGCGCTGCCGTTGAACAGCGCCTCGAGCAGGGCGCGCTCGCTGACCGAGCCCGCGACCTCACCGGCCATGACGGGCGGCTCGGCCTTGACGACCGGCATCTGCGAGACGGAGTACTCGTGGAGGATCTCGATGGCGTCGCGGACCGTCTCGGTCGGGTGGGTGTGCACCAGCGCCGGGAGGTCGCCGGCCTTCTTGTGGAGCACCTCGCCAACCGTCGTCTCGGTGTGGGTGTGCATGAAGCCGTAGGAGTTCATCCAGTCGTCGTTGAAGATCTTGGACATGTAGCCGCGGCCACTGTCGGGCAGCAGCACGACGACGACCGCCTCGGCCGGCAGGTCCTTGGCGGCGCGCAGCGCGGCGACGACCGCCATGCCGCAGGAGCCACCCACGAGCAGGCCCTCCTCCTTGGCGAGGCGGCGGGTCATCTCGAACGAGTCGGCGTCGCTGACGGCGATCACCTCGTCGACCATCGCGGGGTCGTAGGCGGTCGGCCAGAAGTCCTCGCCGACCCCCTCGACGAGGTACGGACGGCCGGTGCCACCGGAGTAGACCGAGCCCTCGGGGTCGGCGCCGATGACCTGCACCCGGCCACCCTCGCGGTCGGCGGAGACCTCACGCAGGTAGCGGCCGGTGCCGGTGATGGTGCCACCGGTGCCCACACCGGCGACGAAGTGCGTGACCTTGCCGTCGGTGTCGTCCCAGACCTCCGGCCCGGTCGACTCGTAGTGCGAGGCCGGTCCCATCGGGTTGGCGTACTGGTTGGGCTTCCACGCGCCGTCGATCTCGCGGACGAGGCGGTCGGACGTCTCGTAGTAGGAGTCGGGGTGGTCGGGGGCGACGGCGGTCGGGCACACCACGACCTCGGCGCCGTAGGCCTTCAGCACGTCACGCTTGTCCTGGCTCACCTTGTCGGGGCACACGAACACGCACTTGTAGCCCTTGCGCTGCGCCACCAGGGCCAGGCCCACGCCGGTGTTGCCGGACGTCGGCTCGACGATGGTGCCGCCGGGCTTGAGCTCGCCCGACTCCTCGGCGGCCTCGATCATCTTGAGCGCGATACGGTCCTTCACGGACCCGCCCGGGTTGAGGTACTCGATCTTGGCGAGGACCGTCGCGGCGATCCCCTCGGTGACCGAGTTGAGCTTGACGAGGGGCGTGTTCCCGACGAGGTCGGCGATGTGGTCGGCGTACTTCACGCGGCCATCCTCTCAGATGCTGGACAGCCCTCCGCCACATGGTGGAGCCGCGGGTGAGCGGTGGCGGCGCACCATCAGGGAGGGGGAGGAAACGCCATGACAGGGTCAGTCGTTACGGTCAGGGAGACAGGCGACAGCGAGGGGTTCGGAATGGGTCGCGCTCGACGCGCACGCAAGATCGCCGCCACCGCCGCATACGGCGGGGGCGGTCTCGCCGCTGGCATCGGGGCGGTCGGCGCCCTGGGCTACGGCCTGCTCAAGGTCGAGGCCCAGATGGCGAGGCGGATCGTAGGGCAGCCGTTCGAGGGTGCGCCCGACGACAACGGCACGTACGGCTTCGGGGCGGGTGACCCGGTCGAGCTCGTGGTCCTCGGCGACTCGTCGGCCGCCGGCATGGGGGCCGACAACCGCTACCAGACCGTCGGCGCGATCGTCGCCAACGGGGTCTCCGCGCTCACCGGCCGACCCGTGCACCTCGTCAACACCGCGGTCATCGGGGCCGAGTCGTCCGGGCTCGAGCTCCAGCTCGCGAACGCCCTCGACCAGGTCAGCCGCCCGCACGTCGCGATCATCATGATCGGCGCCAACGACGTCACCCACCGCATCGACAAGTCGGTCGCCGTGCGCCACCTCGGCGACACCGTCCGCCGCCTGCAGGCGCTGGGCACCGAGGTCGTCGTCGGCACGTGCCCCGACCTGGGCACCATCCAGCCGATCCCCCAGCCGCTGCGACTCATCGGGCGCCGGTGGTCCCGCGACATGGCGGCCGCCCAGACCGTGGCCGTGGTCGAGGCCGGCGGCCGCACGGTGTCGCTGGGCGACCTGCTCGGGCCCGAGTTCGCCGAGCGCCCCCACGAGATGTTCAGTGCCGACCGGTTCCACCCCTCCCCCGCGGGCTATGCGCGGGCCGCGGCCGCCCTCCTGCCGAGTGTCTATGCCGCGCTCGGGGTGTGGCAGGGCCAGGCCCGTGAGGAGCGCGTCCCCGACACGCGGCTCGGTGAGGGTGTCGGTCCCGTCGCGGTCGCCGCGAAGTATGCGGTGAGCGACCCGGGCACCGAGGTCAGCGCCACCGAGATCGCCGGGCAGAGCCGTGGTCCGCGAGGCCGCTGGGCCATGCTGCTGCGTCGTCCGCGCAACCCGTTGCCGCCCCGCAGCGACGAGTCCCCCGAGAGCGGCAGCGACTCGCTCGAGCCCGGTCCGCCGACCGACGAGCAGGCACCCGTTGCCCCGGTCGGCGACTCTCCCGCCGGTGTGGCGAGCGAGAGCAAGGCCACACCCGCGGACCCAGCCACACGGCATACCATCGAGGCTGACTAAGCGGCCGCTCACCGGGCGGCCCCTCGACGAGGAGGAACCCCCGTGACCGAAGCCGTCATCGTCTCCACCGCCCGCACGCCCATCGGGCGCGCGTTCAAGGGCTCGCTCAAGGAGATGCGGCCCGACGACCTGTCCGTGCAGGTGATCCGGGCCGCGCTGGCCAAGATCCCCGCGCTGGACCCCGCCCTCGTCGAGGACCTCTACTGGGGCTGCGCGGAGCCCTCCGGCAAGCACGGTTCCAACATGGCCCGCGTCATCGCCGTGCTCGCCGGCTACGACGGGCTCCCGGGCTCGACGATCAACCGGTTCTGCGCCTCGTCCGTGCAGACCACCCGCATGGCCTACCACGCGATCAAGGCCGGCGAGGGCGACATCTTCATCAGCGGTGGCGTCGAGTGCGTGTCGCAGTACACCGACTGGGCTGGCGCGGGCGGCTCGTCCGGCGACAACCAGAACCCGGCCTTCGCCGACGCCCAGGCGCGCAGCAAGGAGACGGCGACCACCAACGCGACCTGGTCCGACCCGCGCGAGCAGGGCCTGGTCCCGGACGTCTACCTGTCGATGGGGCAGACCGCCGAGAACGTCGCGACCCTGCGCGGTATCACCCGAGAGCGCCAGGACGAGTGGGGCGTCTCGTCGCAGAACCGCGCCGAGAAGGCCATCGCGGACGGGTTCTTCGAGCGCGAGATCGCGCCCGTGACGCTCGCCGACGGCACCGTGGTCTCCAAGGACGACGGCCCCCGCGCCGGGGTCACCCTCGAGGCGGTCCAGGCCCTCAACCCCGTGTTCCGCGAGCAGGGCACCATCACCGCAGGCAACTGCTGCCCGCTCAACGACGGTGCCGCGGCGGTCGTGGTCATGAGCGACACCAAGGCCAAGGAGCTGGGCCTCACGCCGCTGGCCCGCGTCGTCTCCACCGGCGTCTCCGGCCTGTCCCCCGAGATCATGGGCCTCGGACCGGTCGAGGCATCGCGCCAGGCGCTGGACCGTGCCGGCATGACCATCGGTGACCTGGACCTCTACGAGATCAACGAGGCCTTCGCCGCGCAAGTGCTGCCGAGCGCCGACGACCTCGGCATGGACTTCGACAAGCTCAACGTGCACGGCGGGGCGATCGCCCTCGGCCACCCGTTCGGCTCCACGGGTGCCCGCATCACCACGACGCTGCTCAACGGGCTGGCGGCGCGCGACGGGCAGTTCGGCCTCGAGACGATGTGCGTCGGTGGCGGCCAGGGCATGGCCATCATCTACGAGCGCCTCAGCTGAGGCTCACTCCGCACGCCGAGAGGGTGCCGAACCGCCCCCACCCAGCTGGTGGGGGGCGGTTCGGCACCCTCTCGGTTGTCTGCCTTCAGGTCAGGGCGCGGCGCAGGTCCGCCAGGCGCGCGGTGAGGTGGTCGGCGTCCTCACCCGCGGCGCACGCGTCGTAGACGAGGACCGTCAGCTGGTCCATGACGACGGCCGGACCGAGGTCGGGCACAGGGCCGAACCCCGGGGCCGGGCTCGTGGTCGCCACGAGGTCGTCGAGCAGCAACCGCACCTGCGGCACCCAGGACAACGCGCGGTCCAGCGGCAGCTGTTGCCACCGCCGGACCACGCGTTGCAGCTCGGCCGAAACCTCCTGCGGCACAGGCGATCTCGGGGTCACGCTAGTTGCTGCGCAGGCGACCGAGCAGGCGCAGGATCTCGAGGTACAGCCAGACCAGCGTCACGATCAGGCCATGGGCCAGCAGCCACGAGTACTTCTCGGGCGCCCCGGTGGCGATGGCCCGGTCGATCGAGTCGAAGTCGAGCGCGAGCATGAACGACGCGAGGCCGATCGCGAAGATCGAGATGCCGATGCCGAGCGGCCCGCTGCCGCCGATTCCGAAACTCTCACCGGTGAACAGTGCGTAGCCGAGGTTGACCAGCGCGAAGAGCGCGTAGCCGATGACGGCCATGGTGACGATGCGCCGGAACTTGGCGGTGACCTTGATGAGCCCGGTCTTGTAGGCCAGCAGCATACCGCCGAACACGCACAGGGTCGCGATGACGGCCTGGCCGACGATGCCCTGGAAGGCCGGGATGTTGGGGTCCTTGTCGAAGTACGTGCTGTAGGACTCGCTGATCGCACCGACGAACAGTCCCTCTGCCACGGCGTAGACGAGGATGAGCGGCACCGAGATCGTCTTCTTGAAGGCGATCACCAGCCCGAGCACCAGCGTCACGGCGATGCCGCCGAGGACGACCAGGCCGCCGAACGACGTCGGCGACAGCTGCCACCCGACGGCGGCGAACACGAGCACGATCGCGAAGAGGCCGGCCGTCTTCATGACGACGTCGTCGATGGTGAGGCGCTTGGTCTGGACGGGGCCGGCGGACGGCTGGTTGTAGAGGTCCTGCAGCTGCCGGCTGCTCATTGCGTCGGTGGCCGCCATGCCGGCCGTCGGGGGCTGGGCCGGCGCCCCACCGCGGCCGAACCCGGCGTAACCCTGGCGGGAGTCCTTCTCGATCCGGTCGAACACCGGGTTGCTGGCCATGCGTGTCTCCTTGGAGGCGTAGGGCGGCCCTGCGGTCGGCCGCTCACCCCAGACTACGTGTGGGAGCCGACCGAAAGTTCCCGTGCCACCCACGCAGGCTGCCCTCCACCATCTGCACGAGCCCTGGCTGGTCCCTCTGCGGGACGTCGTCGGGCGCCCGGCGTGCCAATACTCGGAAATATCCCCTTTCGAGAGCGGGTGAGAGCCGTGACCCTCCCTGACGACCAGACCTCCTTCGACTTCGGCCGAACCCTCCTGCTGGTGCTGGTGTGCGTCGGCGCGCTCGTGGTGTCGGCCCTCCTGCTGACCCGCCAGCTCTCCGGCACCTCCGACGAGCAGAAGCGGCTGGCGGCCTCGACTGCCTCGGCGACCACTGCGCACACCACCGGCGGCGTGCCGACGGCGGCCCGCACCCCCGCCGCCAAGGCCAGTCCGACGGTGACCTTCGGCGGTACGGAGCTGTCGGACAGGGCGCTGGCCGGCGACGCCGAGTCGTGCCGACTGGCCAACCTGCGTCACCAGGCACCGCTGAGCGCAGCGGAGGTGTCCCTCGCCCAGTTCGACAAGCACATCGACGCGATGAACCTGCTCGTCGCCGGCAAGATCTCGCTCTCGGTCGCGACGACCTTCTGGGATGAGACCCGGGTCAAGGCCGCCGAGAACGCCGCGGCCTTCCGCCGGGCGGACAAGGAGCTGCGGGCCAGTGACGCGACCTGTCCAGAACCCGACCCCGAACTCGCGAACGCAGCCCCCTACGGGCAGGTGGTCACGCTGAAGAGCTGCGTCAGTGCGATCGCCGCACGAAATGCGGCGCTGGCTCGTGCCCGCACCGCCGTCGGGACCTGGGAGCACCACGTCCACGACATGGAGATGCTGCGGATGGGCCACATCACGCCGGCCCAGGCGACCGCGGCCTGGCAGAAGAACTGGAAGATCGGGGAGAAGCAGCTGCGGGCCTACGAGAAGGCCGCCGCCAAGGCGGCGAAGATCCCCTGCACCTTGGGCTGACGGAGCGTCTGGGCTGACGGGACGTCTGGGCTGACGGGTTGGTGGCGTCGGACCGTGGGCCTGGCGCGCGCCCGGGAGGACAGTCGTGCCCCCGACGGGGGTCGAACCCGCACCTGTGGCGATTTTAAGTCGCCTGCCTCTGCCAGTTGGGCCACGGGGGCGCGCCAAGTATGCCGCGTGGCATTCCCATTCGTGCCACGCTGGTCCCCGACCGGAAGGGGGGTGCGGGGTGTTTCCCACGTTGGGCGACCTGCTGGGCGTCGACCTCGCCGTCGACACGCACGCGACCTTCGTCGGGCTGGGCGTCCTCACAGCGGTCGTGGTCTTCGTCGTGGAGGCCCGACGTCGCGGCGATACCGACGACCGGCTCTTCGCGGTCGTCACCGGCGGCCTCGTCGGGGGTGCGGTCTTCATGCGGCTCGGCACCTGGCTCCAGCACCTCGACCTGCGCCAGAACGCCTCCCTCGCGGAGCAGTGGGCCTATGGCAACCGCAGCATCCTCGGCGGCCTCGTCGGCGCCTGGGCAGGCGTGCACGTCGCCAAGCGGCTGACCGGCTACCGCCCTCGCACGGGCGACCTGTTCGCCCCCGCCGTGGCCCTCGGTATGGCGGTGGGCCGGGTCGGCTGCCTGCTCACCGAGCTGCCGGGGCGCGCGACGGGCACGTCGTGGGGGATCACCCTCGACGACGCCGCCGCGGCCCGCACGGCCGGACCGGCCGGCATACCCCTGCACCCGTCCTTCCTCTACGAGATCGCCTTCCACGCCGCGGCCTTCGCCGCCATCTGGTGGTGGCTGCGGCACCGACCGGTGCCCAGTGGTGAGCTCCTCGTCTGGTACCTCGGCGCGTACGGCGTGGCCCGCTTCCTGCTCGAGTACGTGCGAGGGAACGAGGTCGCGTGGCTCGGGCTCACCCGTCCCCAGCTCTTCCTCGCCGTGACCGTGCCGCTCATCCTGCTGCGGATCGCGCTGCAGGCGCGTCGTGGCGCGTACGTGGGGCTGCGACACGAGACAGTGGTCGCGTGAGCACCCGCACCGGTCCCGGCATGCCGTTGCGCGGCGACCGCATCCACCGATACGTCAACGCCTTCTGCCCGTTGTGCCACGAGGAGCGGCCCGACCGCCCCCTGGCCGAGGTGGTGCGGCTGTCCGGCTGGCTCGTGGAGCGGGGCGGCCGGATCTGGCTGGAGCGCGGCTGCGCCTTGCACGGGCTGGTGCGCACCCTCTACGACGAGTCGCCCGAGATCCTCAGCTACCTCGAGCAGTGGACGGCGCCGACGAAGGTGCACACGCCCGACGTCGTCGGCAACTTCGCCCCGGTGCCCGCCGCGTACGCCCAGGGCCTGCCGGAGATGCAGACCCAGCACACCTGCATCCTGCTCGAGGACCTGCTCGACCACTGCAACCTCAAGTGCCCCACCTGCTTCGCCGCCTCGGCGCCGGCCCTCGCGTCGGTGGTCCCGCTCGAGCAGGTGCTGGCCTCGATCGACGCTCGGCTGTCCCGGGAGAACGGCCGCATCGACGTCCTCATGCTCAGCGGCGGCGAGCCCACCCTCTATCCGTGGCTCGCCGAGCTGCTCGACGCCGTGGCCACCCGCCCGATCGTGCGGGTGCTGGTCAACACCAACGGCCTCACCATCGCCAAGGACGACGCGATGCTCGACCTGCTCCGACGGCACCGCGAGCGCGTCGAGGTCTACCTGCAGTACGACGGCGAGTCGGCCCAGGCCTCCACGCACCACCGCGGCGCGGACATCCGGCGCTTCAAGGAGCAGGCCATCGACCGCCTGTCGGGTGCCGGGGTCTTCACGACCCTCACCATGACTGCGGCGCTCGGTGTCAACGACGACGAGATCGGCTATGTCGTCAAGCGCGCGCTGGACACGCCCTACATCGGGGGCGTGACCATCCAGCCTGTGTTCGGTTCCGGCCGCAGCACGGGGATCGACCCCCACGACCGGCTCACCCACACGGGCGTGCTCGCCCGCCTCGAGGGGCAGACCGCCGGTCAGGTCACCTGGCGGGACCTCACCGCCCTGCCCTGCTCGCACCCGCACTGCTGCTCGGTGGGCTACCTCCTGCGCGACGACGCAGGCACTTGGCGCTCGCTGGTCTCGCTCGTCGGCCACGAGCGGCTCAAGCAGTGGCTCGACCTCGAGCCGGACGTGCTCGCCAACCGGATCGCCGACGACGCCCTGCCCGCCTCGCTGCGTTCCGCCGTGAAGCAGTCCCTGCTGGACCTGCTATCCGAGCAGTCGTCGCTGTCCCACCCCTCGATGGCCGGCATCTGGCGCGACGTGTGCAGCGGCTGCGACCTCGGCATCGGCACACTGGCCACGCTCGCCGCCAGCCGGCTGCCCGGGCAGCGCGACAAGCTCCGCGCCCTGCTCGGTGAGCGGGTCCTGCGCATCACGGTCAAGCCGTTCATGGACATGAACACGATGATCGAGGAGCGCCTGACGCAGTGCTGCGTCCACGTCGCGACGGTGGGAGACGAGGGAGCCCACCAGTGCGCGCCGTTCTGCGCCGTTCAGGCGTGGGCACCTCTTGCGCAGCAACGGATCTCGACCGCCGTGGGCCTGCCCCTCGCCGCGGGCCGGGGTGCGTCGTGACCGGGCCCGACCCGCGCCAGGTCGCGCCACCGCACACCGACCCGCCCGTGGCGGACCCGCCCTACGACCCGCTGCGGCTGTGCGTGTTCGCCACCGTGGCACTGCTGGGCTGGGTGCTGGGTCCTGTGGCGCTCTTCGGGTTCGCGGTGCTGGCCATCGTCGGCTACACCAAGGCGCGACGGGCCGGGCTGCTGCGCTCCCGCTGCAAGCTCGGGGACACCCGACTCGTCCTCGCCTACCTGGTAGCGCTCGCCCTGGCGGCCGTCGCCGGCATCTACTTCTGGATCGTCTGAGGGGACCAGTCATGTCGCACCCGCCTCCCCCGAACCCGTACGGGTCGCAGCCCGACCTGAACCCCCAGGGGTCGCCTCCGCAGAACCCGTACGGGTCGCAGCCCGGCCCGAACCCCCAGGGGTCGCCTCCGCCGAACCCGTATGGGTCGCCTCCGCCGAACCCGTATGGGTTGCCCCCGGGGCAGCAGCCCGGAGGACCGCCCGGCCCACCACGCGGCGGACCGCCCGCACCACCACAGGGCCCTCCTCCGCGGCCACCGCGGAAGGGCATGTCCAACGGCGCGCGGTTCGGGATCGGTGTCCTGCTGTCGCTGCCGGCGCTGGTCCTGGCCGGGGTGGTCCAGGCGGTCCCGCAGATGGTCCAAGGGGCCTTGTCGCTCCCGCCCGAGCTGGCCGCCGTGTCCAGCCTCGTGCTGAACCTCGCCCTCCTCGCCCTGTTCATCCTCGGGCTGGTCAAGGAGCGCACGCGGTTCGTCGTGCTGGGGATGATGGCCGGCGTGGCCATCCTCTTCGTGCTCGCCGCCGGGGCGTGCATCCTGCTGCTCACCGGGGTGACGACGCTGGGGCAGTGAGTGCCGGCCTCCTCGGCAGCGTGTCGGGATCGTGACCACGGGTTCTCGGGAAAGCGGACCCGCGTCCCCCAGCTCGAACCCACACTGTCTGGGCATGGGGGCACGACGCGAGGGGGCCATCTCGACCGCGGTGCGCTGGCTCGGGGCACCGCCGACGGTCGTGGCAGTCGTCCTGCTGCTGCTCAACGACCGGGTGTGGAAGCAGCAGTGGCCGGCCCCGGTCACCGGCAAGCTGAGCGACGTCGCCGGCCTCGTCCTCGCGCCTGCCCTGCTGGGGCTGGCCCTGTCGGTGTGCCGGCTGCGCCACCCGGCCGAATGGGCCCTGGCCGCCACCGGCATCGGGTTCGTCGCCGCCAAGGCCACGGAGTCAGGGGCGCAGCTCGCCTCGGCCGCCTGGTCGCTCGTCACCCCGTCGGTCGTCCTGCGCGACCCCACCGACCTGCTCGCCCTCCCGGCCCTGGCCGTGGCCTGGGGGTCGTACCGCTGGGCTCGCCGCAACCACCTGCCGCACCGACGCCGGGCGATGGTGGCGGCCGGGGCAGTCGTCCTGCCGTTCGCCGTGGTCGCGACTGCTGCAACCTCGTGTGGACAGCCCGACGGAGTGCGGATGGTCGACGTCTACGAGGGACGGTTCGTCGAGTCGACGACGGAGCGCCATCTCGTGGCCCACTACAACGGGTCCCACCACGTCCTGGTCGAGCGGGACGGCTCGGTCGCGGACCTCCGCCCGGACGACTCCACCCGGTTGGGCGGCCGAGGCACCTGGACCTTCTCCAGGTCTGCGTGCTCGCCCACCGTCCCGTCGCGGTGCTGGCGCGGGGGCACGGGTGACGCGGTCGTGGAGGCCAGCACCGACGCAGGGCTCACCTGGCAGCGTGAGTACGCCCTGGGCGAGGACGAGGTCACGAAGGTCCTGGAGGAGGAGGGAGAAGAGCACTGTGGCGAGCGCACCGGCTTGCGTGCGGACGGAGTGGCGGTCCTCGACACCACCAGCGGTCCGCTCGTCGCCGTGGCAGCCTCCAACGCCGGGCTGCTCGTGCGCACGCCCGACTCCCGCTGGACGAGGTGGTCGCTGCGCACCCTCGACGCACTACCCGATCTCCCGTGGCTCGTCACCCCGAGCGCCACCGGGACGACCGAACCGACCGGGACGGCGGGGACGACCACCCCCACCCTGCCGGGCCAGTCGCCACCTGCCGCACCCTCCTCGACGCCGACGACACCCTCGACCCCGACCCCGACACTCACGCCGCTCGACCCCGTCACCCCGGCATACCCGAAGCCCCGCGAGCGGCCCCCCGCCCGCACGCCCACGGCGCGCCCCTGCGCCAGCCCGACGACCCGGGTCGTGACACCCGACCCGCGCAACGGCCCACCGGTCACCTCGACCTACTGCCCCGTCGCGTGACGCCGACGCTCCACGGTCGTGGCGGCGCCTAGGATCGTGCGGTGAGCAGCCACGCGACCGACCGACCGACCCGGACGCGGATGCCACGAGCCCAGCGCGAGGCCCAGATCCTGCGGGTGGCCGAGGAGGTCTTCGCCGAGCGCGGCTACCAGGCCACGACGATGGAGGACGTCGCCGAGCGGGTGGGCGTGACCAAGCCACTCATCTACGGCTACTTCGGCTCGAAGGAGGGACTGCTCGCGGCCTGCATCACCCACGCGCGAGGCCAGCTGCGCGAGGCGACGGAGCGGGCGTGGGAGTCCGTAGGTCAGGATGCCCCCCTCGTCGAGGTCTTCCGGGCCGGGGTGCATGCCTTCTTCGAGTTCATCGACGAGCACGCCAACGCGTTCACGCTCATCCAGCAGGAGGGCGCGATGGCCCACCAGGCGGGCACGCTCATCGAGAGCATCCGCGAGCAGCAGTCCAGGGCGACCGCCCGGACCCTGCGTCGCGCGCCCGGCCTCGGTGCCGTGCCCGACGCCCTCTTCGACGGGTATGCCGAGGTGATCGTCGGCGCGTGCGAGCGCGTGGCCGTGTGGCGGACGCGGAACCCGGAGGTCACCACCGAGGACGCGACCGAGCTCGTGGTCTCGACCGTGTGGAAGGGCCTCGACCGGCTGCTGCCGCGAGCCCACTGACCCGGATTCACGTAACCCCTGCTAGCAAGGGTTACGTGAATCCGGACAGGTTGCACCCTGTCCGGATTTGGCCAATCCCTGCTAGCAGAGGTTGGCGAAACCGGCCAGGCCGAGGTGGCCGGGGGCGGTCAGGGGCGGTCAGGGGTGGTCGGCCACCGACAGTGCGATGCCGTCGAGGATGTCGTGCTCGGAGGTGACGACCTGCTGCACGCCGTGACCGGCGAGGCGGCGGACCACCTCGTGCCACACGAGCGCGCCGGCGCCGATGACGTCGACCCGGCCGGGGTGCATGAAGCCGAGCGCCGCCCGCTCGGCGTGGCTCATGTGGAGCAGCGACGAGGCAGCGCGCTGCACCTCGACCGGCTCCAGCCGGGAGAGGTGGATGCGTGCCGGGTCGTAGTCGGGGAGCCCCAGCGCGTGGGCCGTGATCGTCGTGACCGTGCCGGCCACTCCCACGAGGGTGCCGATCCCCTCGAAGTCGACCGACTCGGCGGCCTCGTCGATCGCGGCGTTGATGTCGCGCACGGCGTCCCTGATCTCGGCGTGGTCCGGCGGGTCGGACCGCAGGTGTCGCTCGGTCATCCGGACGCAGCCGATGTCGACCGACAGAGCGGACTCGATGGCGGCCTCGCCGCGGACGAACTCCGTGGACCCACCTCCCAGGTCCACGACGAGGTACGGCCCCGCAATGCCCGCCTCGCGCAGATCGCCGGTCGCGCCGCGGAAGGACAGGGATGCCTCTTCGTCGCCAGAGACCACCTCGGGTGCGATTCCGTAGTGGTTGAAGGCCTCGGCCACTCCCGCAACGAAATCCGCAGCATTCGAAGCATCGCGTGACGCCGACGTGGCGACGAAGCGCACTCCTTCGGCGCCGAGCTCGCGGCACTGCCCGGCATACTCGCGCGCCATCGCCAGGGTCCGCTCCATGGCTTCGGGGGCAATCCGACCGGTGCGGTCCACGCCGTAGCCGAGGCGCACGACCTCGACCCGTCGCAGGACGTCGGTGAGCGCGCCCGACCCGGGGTCGAGGTCGGCCACGAGCAGGCGGATCGAGTTGGTGCCGCAGTCGATGGCGCCGACCCGGGTCACTCGCGCTCCTCGGTGCCGACGCCAGGGCCCTCGGGCACGCACGACCCACCGGCCCACCAGTCGTCGAGCATGGCCAGCGCCTCGTCACCCAGCGGGTTGACGCCCGGGCCGGCTGCCAGGGTGTGGCCGACCAGGACGTGCAGGCACTTGACCCGGGTGGGCATGCCCCCGGCCGAGATTCCGTCGATCTCGTCGACGTGACCCAGCCGCGCCCGGCGGGCGAGGTAGTCGTCGTGGGCGGCGGCGTAGCGTGCCGCGAGGTCGGGGTCGACCGCCAGCCGCTCGGTCATCTCCTTCATGACCCCGAGCGACTCCAGCGTCGAGATCGCGCCGGTGAGCTTGGGGCAGGTGGCGTAGAAGGTCGTCGGGAACGGTGTGCCGTCGGGCAGCCGGGGCTCGGTGGTGAGCACGTCCGGGTGTCCGCACGCACACCGGTGCGCCACCTCGACGACCCCCCGCGGGACACGGCCGAGCTGGGCGTGGACGGCGTCGAGGTCCGCCGGGGTGGGCGGGGTCGGTACGTCGGGTGCGCTGCTCACTTCGCTGCCGGTGCGGGTCCCGCGTCGGCGACCTGCACCGACTCCCACAGCTGGCCGTACCAGGGGTGGTCGCTGCTCGCGGCCGGCGCGGAGGCGACCCCGGGAACGGTCTTGGCGGCAGGTTTGCCGTCGATGACGGTGTAGGACTTCTCGCCGACCTTGACGAACTTCAGCCGCTCCCGGGCCTGCTGCATGACGTAGGCGTCGTCGTTCCACCGCGCCTGTTCCTTCTGCAGGGCGGCGACGTCGGCTCGCTGGGCCGTCACGTCCCGGCGCAGCGAGTCGATCTCTCCCTGCTGACGCAGGTAGGAGCGCAGCGTCGGGACGAGCGTCACGGCCAGCAGCACGGCGATCGACGCGAGGACCACGAGCCGCAGGACCGCCCGAGAGGCCCGGCGCTCCGTCGTGACGCGAGCTGCCGCGGCCTTGCGCAGCGCCCCGGAGGCCGTGGCGCGGGACCGGCCGGGGCCGGCCCCGGGACGTGCCGACGTGCCCCGTCCGGTGCCTGCGCGCGGGGTCGCCGGACGGCGGCCGGGGGTGCGCCCGCCCTTGCCGGATCCCGTTGCTGCCACTGGTCCCTCGCCCCTGCCGTATGCCGTTTCAGGCCTTGCCGGCGAACCGCGGGAAGGCGCCGGCGCCGGCGTAGACGGCGGCGTCGTCGAGCTCCTCCTCGATGCGCAGGAGCTGGTTGTACTTGGCGACGCGCTCGGAGCGGGCCGGCGCGCCGGTCTTGATCTGGCCGCAGTTGGTCGCCACGGCGAGGTCGGCGATCGTGACGTCCTCGGTCTCGCCGGAGCGGTGGCTCATCATGCAGCGGTAGCCGTTGCGCTGGGCCAGGTCGACGGCATCGAGGGTCTCGGTGAGCGAGCCGATCTGGTTGACCTTGACGAGCAGGCTGTTGGCCGTGCCGGACTCGATGCCGCGGGCCAGCCGCTCGGGGTTGGTGACGAACAGGTCGTCGCCCACCAGCTGGACCTGCGTGCCGAGGCGGTCGGTCATGGCCTTCCAGCCGTCCCAGTCCTCCTCATCGAGCGGGTCCTCGATCGAGACCAGCGGGTAGGAGTCGACGAGGTCGGCGTAGTAGTCGACCATCTCGGCGGACGACTTCGCGGCGCCCTCGAACTGGTAGGTGCCGTCCTCGTTGTGGAACTCGCTGGCCGCGACATCGAGGGCAAGGGCGATGTCGGTGCCCGCCTTGTAGCCGGCCTTGTCGATCGCCTCGAGGATGAGGTCGAGGGCCGCGCGGTTGGACTCGAGGTTGGGCGCGAAGCCACCCTCGTCGCCCAGACCGGTCGCGAGGCCCTTGTCCTTGAGGACCGCCTTCAGCGAGTGGTAGACCTCGGTGCCCCAGCGCAGCGCCTCGCGGAACGAGGGGGCGCCGATCGGGGCGATCATGAACTCCTGGATGTCGACGTTGGAGTCCGCGTGGCTGCCGCCGTTGAGGATGTTCATCATCGGGACCGGCAGGATGTGGGCGTTCGGGCCGCCGACGTAGCGGAACAGCGGCAGGCCGGCCGACTCGGCAGCGGCCTTGGCCACGGCCAGCGAGACGCCGAGGATCGCGTTGGCGCCGAGCTTGGACTTGGTGGCGGTGCCGTCGAGGCCGATCATGACGGCGTCGATGATGCGCTGCTCGCTGGCGTCGTAACCCACCAGCTCGGGGCCGATCTCGTCGAGCACGGCGTCGACAGCCTGCTCGACACCCTTGCCGAGGTAGCGGTTCTTGTCGCCGTCACGACGCTCTGCCGCCTCGAAGGCACCGGTCGACGCCCCCGACGGCACGGCCGCGCGGGCGATGGTGCCGTCGTCGAGGGCGACCTCGACCTCGACCGTGGGGTTGCCGCGCGAGTCGAGGATCTCGCGGGCGCCGACTGCCTCAATGCTGGCCACAGAGCTCTCCAAGGTGGTGCCGAAGGGGTACGCCCCGAGGCTACCGGGTGGGCGCATGCCGGGCGGCGACCGACCCGCAGGCCGGACACCTGCCCGTCGCGACCGCGGATCCGCGCCAAACGGCCGGACGCCGGTCATCGGGCGCTCTATCGTGATCTGGAGCGATGCATCGCCGGCCGGCCGAAGGTGCCGACCGCGGCTGGGCCAGGGGCGGACTCCGGGGAGGTGGGGGATGTGAGCGTCGAACTCGCGCCGATCTCTGGCGACGACATCAGCGACGTCGCCCGCTTCCTGCACACCCACCTCAACGCCGCGGTCGCCGCCGACGCCTGGGCCAACGCGTTGCGGGTGCCGTGGGAGGTCGAGGCACCGAACCACGGCTTCGCCCTCCGCGACGAGGGCAAGGTCGTCGGCGCGTACCTTGCGTTCTACTCGAACCAGCTGGTCGACGGACAGCTCGAGGCCTTCTGCAACCTCGGCGCTTGGTGCGTCCTCGAGGACTACCGCTTCCACGGCCTGAGGCTCAAGACCACGATGCTGGCCCAGCGCGGCTACCACTTCACCGACTTCAGCCCCAGTGGGACCGTCATCCCGCTCAACCACAAGCTGGGCTTCTCCGACCTCGACACGGCGACCGCCATACGGCCGAACCATCCGTGGCCGCTGCGCTCCCGGCGCGTCACCCTGACCGAGGACGCGGAGGTCCTGGCGTCGACGCTGCGCGGCGACCAGCTGCGGCTCTACCTCGACCACCGCGCCACCGACGCCGCCCACCACCTGCTCATCCGGGACGGGTCCGACGAGTGCTACGTCGTCTTCCGCAAGGACACACGCAAGGGGCTGCGCGTCTTCGCGAGCCTCCTGCACGTGAGCAACCCCGAGGTGTTCCACCGCACGGTCCGCGCCGTCGGCCACCACCTGCTCGTCCACCACGGCGCGCTGGCGACGCTGGTCGAGCTGCGGCTCGTCGGTGCTGCCCCGAGTGGGTCCCGGCCGCTGGCCCGGCCGCGCCCGCGGATGTTCCGCAGCCCGACCCTCCATGCTGACGACGTCAGCTACCTCTACAGCGAGCTGACGTGTCTGCCATGGTGAGTGGGGGCCCGGCGCGGCGCACGCCGGACACGTCGCGCAGACACGTCGTGCACGCAGACACCTCGCGCACCCAGGAAAGGGAACGCCCATGACCGAGACGACGACCCTCGACGCGGTGAAGGCTGCCGTGGTCGAGGCTGCCGGGATCCAGGCTCGGGCCGACTCGGTCGACGAGAGCACCGGGCTGCTGGGGACGATGCCCGAGTTCGACTCCCTCGCCCTCGTCGAGCTGCTCTCGATGATCGAGGACCGGTTCGGATTCGAGGTGGACGCGATGGACGTGACGCCCGAGGTGTTCGCGACCGTGGGCACGCTGCGCGACTACGTCAACAGCCACCGACCTCCCGGGGCCTAGCCGTGCCGCCACCTGCGGCCTCCGACGACGCCGGGACACCGACCGTGATGTCGGTGATCGTCCCGGCACACGACGAGGAGCGCACCATCGGCCGGTTGCTCGGGGCGCTCGCGCCCCCTGACGTGACCACTGACGTGATCCCTGACGTGACCGGCGCGCTCGGCGCGCTCGGCGCGCTCGAGGTCGTCGTCGTCTGCAACGGGTGCACCGACGCCACCGCCGAGGTGGCCCGTGGCTTCGGTCCCGAGGTCACGGTGGTCGAGACACCGGTCGCGGGCAAGGCGCACGCCCTGACCCTGGGGCACGACGTCGCGATCGGGTTCCCCCGCGCGGTGGTTGACGCCGACGTCCAGATCTCCCGGACCTCGCTGCTCGCCCTCGGGGGTGCCCTGGCCGACGGCCGGTTCCTGGCGAGCGCCCCCCGCCGCTACCTCGAACTGCGCGGCGCCTCGTGGCCCGTCCGCTGGTACTACGACGTGTGGCAGCGGCTCCCCCAGGTGGACTCCGGGCTGTTCGGGCGCGGCGTCGTCGTGGTGTCGGAGGCGGGCGCGACCCGGCTGCGGGAGCTGCCGCCCGTGATGTCGGACGACCTGGTCGCGTCGGAGGCCTTCGAGCCTCGGGAACGGACCATCGTGAGGGACGCGGTCGTCACGATCTGGCCCAGCCGCACGGTCCGCGACCTGGTGAAGCGGCGCATCCGCGTCGTGACGGGGAACGCCCAGGCCGACGACCAAGGTCTGCGGAGCGCGGAGGCGCACACCGGCATACGCACGCTCCTGCGCCTGGCTGCCGCGGAGCCGCGCCTGCTCCCACGCGTGGTGGTGTTCGTCGCCGTGGCCCTGGTGTCGCGGCTGCTGGCCCGACGGGCCATCTCGCGGGGGGACTTCACCACCTGGCAGCGGGACGACAGCAGCCGGGCGTGAGGCCGGCGCTCCTGCGCGTCAGCCGGCCTCGGCAAGGGCTGCGGCCGCCGCGAGGTCGACCTTGCCGTTGGCCAGCCGTGGCACCTGGCGCACCGCCACCACCAGGTCGGGCAGGAGGTCGGGGCTGAGCACCGACGACAGGCTCCCGCGGATCGCGTCCACGCCGTCCGTGGACTCGACGAGCGTGACGAGCCGGCCCTCGGTCGTCAGCACGGTGAAGCTCGACACCCCCGTGTGGTCGCGGACCTGGACGTCCACGTCGTCGAGGTTGACGAAGAGCCCGTGACGCTTGACCCGGCGGCCTGACCGGCCCAGGCAGTAGAAGCTGCCGTCGACCTGCACCCCGAGGTCTCCGGTGAGGACGTGGCCGTCGCGCCACGCGGGGTACTCCCCGGCCGACGAGCCGAACAGCAGCCCGCCGGGTAGGTGGGCAGACCGGATGGCCAGAACCTCGGGCACCAGCCCGTCGCCCTGCGCCGGGGGCGCGGGTGACGCGAGCTCGACCGACCAGCCACCCACCGCCCCCGCGCCGATCGTGACGACACCCCGGTGGCCCGGCACCGGCGCCGAACCGGTGAAGCGCGCTGCACTGGCGAAGCCGATGGTCTCGCTGGTGCCGTACGTGTTGACCACGGCGGGCACGCCGAGCTCCAGCAGGGCCTCGACCTGTCCGACCTGCAGGCGGTCGCCGCCGCAGGCCCAGACCTGCAGGCGCTCGGGTGCCCGGCGCTGCTCTGCGACGGCGAGGTCGACGAACCGGGGCGCGACCCGCAGGTGCGTCGCACCCACCCGGTCCGCGAACCGCAGCGGCCGCAGCCGGTCGCCCAGGCTCGGCGACACCTGGAGCGTTGCTCCGCAGGCGAGTGCCACGAGCGCGTTCGTGATGGCCATGTCGTAGGCCAGGTGCGAGGCCTCGGCCCAGACCGAGCTCGCGTCGAGCTCCAGCGCCCGCGCCCCGTCCGCGACGAACTGCCCCACGGACTCCCACGACGAGAGCACGGCCTTCGGGCCGCCACCGGTCGAGCCGGACGACATCGCGATGTACCCCGCCGCCGCGGGGTCGTCCGGCACCGCAGAGGCCGCGGGGTCGTCCGGCACCGGAGAGGCCGCGCCGGTCGTCGGCGTCCAAGCCCTGACGCCGTCGGCGTCGACCACCATGTCCGGGGCCAGCGCGGCGACCACCGCGGCACGGTGATCCTCGGAGGCGGACGGGTCGAGCAGACACACGGAGAAGCCGCCGGTCACCGCCGCCACGAGGTGGGTGACGAGGTCGACCGACAGCGGGAGACTCACCGCCACGACCGGGCTGTCACGGCGGGACACCGCGACGACGCGCCGTGCGGCGTCGGCTGCCGCCTCGGCGAGCTCGACCCCGGTGAGGCCGGCCTTGCCGTCCGAGGCGGCGAGGACGTGACGTCCCGCGGAGGCGGCGGCGATCCGTCCCGCAAGGGCATTCACACGCGCAGGCTACTGCAGCAGCGGTGCGCCCGAACCCGACTCAGGCGAGCTGCTGGTACGCCACCGCGAGCGCGGCGCCGAGGCGCGCGTTGTTGCGCACCAGCGCGATGTTGGTCTCGAGGCTGGCGCCGCCCGAGAGCTCGACGATGCGGCCGAGGAGGAACGGCGTGATGTCCTTGCCGTGGATGCCCCGCTCGTCGCACTCGGCCAGGGCCTGGTCGATGAGGCTGCCGATCTCGTCGGCGGGGATCTCGTCCTCGACCGGCACCGGGTTGGCCACTGCGATGCCCCCCGCGAGTCCGAGCGCCCACTTGGCCCGCATCATCGCGGCGAGGTCCTCCACCGAGTCAGCCCGCTGCGGTGCACCGTGGCCGCTGGACCGGGAGTAGAAGGACGGGAACTCGTCGCTGCCGTGGACGACGACGGGCACCCCGAGCGTCTCGAGGACCTCGAGGGTGAGCCCGATGTCGAGGATCGACTTCACGCCCGCGCTGACCACGGCGACGTCCGTCTGCCCGAGCTCCGTGAGGTCGGCGGAGATGTCCATGCTGGTGGCGGCGCCGCGGTGCACCCCACCGAGACCACCGGTCACGAAGACCTGGATGCCGGCCAGCGCCGCCAGGCGCATGGTGCTCGCCACGGTCGTGGCCCCGTGGGCGCGGTGGGCGATGACGTGGGGCAGGTCCCGGAGGCTGACCTTGGCCACGTCAGGATGCGTGGCCAGGGTCTCGAGCTCGTCGCGGTCGAGCCCGACCCGCGGCACGCCGTCGAGGACGGCGATGGTGGCGGGGACGGCCCCTCCGTCACGGATGATCTGCTCGACCTCGAGGGCCATGCCGACGTTGCGGGGGTACGGCATGCCGTGGCTGATGATCGTGCTCTCGAGGGCGACGACGGGACGCCCGGCCGCCAGCGCGTCGGCGACCTCGTCGGTCAGGGCGAGCATCGGGTGGGGGGTGGTGGTCATGCCTGGCTCTCACTCTCGGTTCGCAGTGCGGTGTCGATCAGGGTGGCGCTGAGGTCTGCGCGGACGGTGTCGGTGGTGGCCACGGTCAGCGCGGCCGCCATCTGCCCGAACCGTGCCGCTTCGAGCGGTTCGTCGCCGCGGAGCAGGGCGTGGACGAATCCGGCGGTCATGGCGTCGCCGGCTCCCGTCACGTCGGCGACGTCGACGGCGGGGGCGGGGATCTCCTCGACAACCGGGCGCTTGGCGCTCGCGGCGCTGCTGAGGAGGCTGCCGCGGGTGCCGCGACGGACCCACACGTGCTCGATGCCGAGGGCGTGCAGCTCGCGGGCGGCCTTGGCGATGGCCGCCTTGGAGTTCGGCACGGCCCGGTCGACGAGGGCGCAGAGCTCGTCGAGGTTCGGCGTCATCGCGAGGACCGGGCGGCTCGGGTCGAGGGTCTCGCGGAAGTGGCGCGCCTTGGCGACGCTCACCGGGTCCACGACGACGGCCACGGACACCGCGGCGGCGTAGTCGAGCAGCCAGGCCACGGCCGAGGGCGGCAGGTTGCCGTCGACGACCAGCAGGTCGGCGTGGGGGATCAGGTCGCGTGCCGCACCCAGCTGAGGAACGGTCAGGGTGTCCGTGATGGCCATGTTCGCGACGGCGACGAACAGCTCGCCGTCTGCGTCCAGGACCGCGAGGTAGGTGCCCGTGGCGCCGTCGGCCCGCACCATGTGGTCGACCGAGATGCCGATGGAGCGTGCGTGGTCGACCAGCTGGTCGCCGAAGGCGTCGCGACCGACGGGAGCCACGAGGTGGGTCGACGTGCCGAGCCGCGCGAGGTTCTCGGCGATGTTGCGCCCGACTCCACCCGGGGTGGTCACGGCCTCGCCCGGGTTCGACGTGCGCAGCTCGATGCCCCGGCGCGAGTGCGCCTTGATGTCCATGTTGGCGCCGCCGACGACGACCACCGCGCGGTCATCGGGGCGCACGACGTAGCCGCGCCCGAGGATGACGCCCTTGCGGGTCAGGTTCGACAGGTGCACCGCCGTGGCGGCCTTGGTGGCGCCGGTCGCGTCAGCCAGCCCGGCTGCGTCGAGCAGGGGGTCGGCGCGCAGCAGCTCGACGATCTCGTGCTCCCGTGGGGTCAGCCTCATTCTCAGGAATCTAAAGGATCCTTAGCATTCTGAGCAAGGGGTGGCGGTGTGACCCCAGCCGCATCACTGAGAGGGCCCGGTCCCCCTCGGACCGGGCCCTCGTGCCGTCCCCCGCCCTCACGCAGGGTGCGCCGCGTGCGTGCGACGGCTGGCGAGCGCCATACCGGCGCCGGCCAGGGCGACCCCCGCGAGGATGCCGGCGCCGAGCTGGAGCACCTCGACCGCGTTGTCGTCGATGTTCCGGAACACCGTCACGGTCTGCGAGTCACCGCTGCGGGGCTGGCCCTGGTAGCAGGAGGAGGTCGAGCAGTCCGCCTTGGGCAGGGTGCCCGTTCCGGGGTCGGGCTTGGCGCTGGCCGGTCCGGCCAGGGAGAGGACGACGAGCCCGGTGGCTCCGGCGACGGAGGCTGCCCGGCGAATGCTGGTGGTGTGCGACATGGTCCTTGTCCTTCGTGAGCTGGTGGGTGGTGCCGGACGGGATGTCCACGACCGTTGTCGCACGGACCGGTGCCGGGGTGGCGCCGGACCGGTGTCGGCCGGGTGTCGGGCCGCCCGACACGCCTGGTCGTCGCTGGTCGTCGAGAACGCGCCCCGCGCAGAATGCCCCTGTGGCACTCGCGGTCTGCCTGCTCTTCGACCCGGACACCGACCGGGCGATCCGCCGCCTGTGGGCGGCGCTCGAGGCCGCCGGCGTCGGGACGTTGCTCAGCCACACCCACCGGCGCCACGTGCCCCACCTGTCGTATGCCGTGTTGCGCACCTTCGACGTCGACGCCGTGGCTGCTGCGGTGGGTGGGCTACCGGCGGGCTCCGCGCTCGAGCTGCACTTCGATGCGGTGGGCCTGTTTCCGCGCGGGCGGGGCACCCTGCTGATGCCCGCCACCGCGGCCTTGTTGTCCCGCCAGCGGGCGGTGGTCGATGCCGTGGGCGCGACGGGCGCGGACCTGCACTGGCACTACCGCCCCGACCGGTGGCTCCCCCACTGCAGCCTCACGACGGGGACCAGCCAGGAGCTGCTGCCGACCGCTGCCGTCCGGGCCTTCGACGTGCTGCCGCTCCAGGGCCGCGCGGACCGTGCGGCTCTCATCGACAGCGGCACGGGCCAGCGCTGGCCTCTCGCAACCCTCCCGTGAACCGTCTCGATCGACGCGGGCCGAGTGAGCGCGATCTGCTCCTTCGGGCGCCGAAAGACACAGATCGCGCTCAGTCGTGATGGTGGGTTCCAAGCCTCGTGCGGCGCCGGTGTCAGCTCGGTGTCAGGGGTGTTGACGCCCCCTCGCAGGGGGGTCACTGTCAGGACATGCGCATCGCGCTGCTCGGGTCCCTGCAGGTCAACGACGGTCAGACGACCCTCGCGCCGCGCGACCGCGTCATCCTGCAGGCGCTCGCGTCCCGCCCGGGCGCCGAGCTGAGCCAGGAGACACTGGCAGAGACCCTCTGGGGCGACGACCTGCCCGAGACCTGGGCGAAGGTCGTGCAGGGCTGCATCGTCCGGCTGCGCAAGGCCCTCGGCCCCGAGGCGATCGAGACCTCCCCGCACGGCTACCGCCTGGTCATGCACCAGGACGAGGTGGACCACCTGCACTTCGAGCACCTGCTGGCGAGGGCGCGCGAGCTCCTCGCGAACGACGAACCCGAGCGAGCCCTGTTCGTGACGGGGCAGGCCCGCGCCCTGTGGCGTGGGGAGCCCCTGGTCGACCTCGCCGACTGGGCGCCGGGCCGGGTGGAGTCCGAACGCCTCATCGAGCTGTGGCGCGATGCAGAGGACCTCCACGCCGAGGCGTCCCTGCGGGCCGGCCGCTACCAGGACGTCCTGGGCGACGCCCTGCGGATGGTGGCCGAGCAGCCGACCCGCGAGCGGCGATGGGGTCTGCTGGCGCTCGCGCAGTACCAGGCCGGACGCCAGGGCGACGCACTCCAGACCCTGCACCGCGCCAAGACCACCCTGGTCAACGAGCTGGGACTCGACCCCGGGCCGGAGCTCGCCCAGCTCGAGCAGGCGATCCTGCGACAGGACCCCTCGCTGGCCGCGCAGACCGTCTTGCCTGCCGCGAGCGCCCACTGCCCCTACCCCGGTCTGGTCGGCTACGACGTCGCCGACGCCTCGGCCTTCTTCGGGCGCGAGGCCGACATCGCGGCCTGCCTGCGCCGGCTGGACGAGGGCGGCGTCGTCGCCGTCCTCGGCCCCTCGGGGTGCGGGAAGTCGTCGCTGGCCCGGGCCGGCGTCGCAGCCGCCCTCGAGCGGGACGGGCGCCGCGTCACGGTGATGTCGCCGGGCGCGCAGCCCTCCGAGGCCCTGGCTGTCGCGCACCCCAGACTCACGGACGTCCTCGTGGTCGACCAGTGCGAGGAGGCCCTCGCCCTCGACCCGGACGCGGCCGAGCGCAGGGACTTCTTCGACCAGCTCGTCGCCTTCGCCGGCCGTGGGCGCGGCGTCCTCGTGATCTCGCTGCGGGCCGACCGGCTGGGCGAGCTGTCCGCGCACCCCGAGTTCGCCCGGCTCGTCGAGCGCGGGCTCTATCTGCTCGGCGCGATGACCGAGCCTGACCTGCGACTGGCCATCGGGGGCCCGGCCTCCCAGGCCGGACTGCGGCTCGAACCTGGCCTGGTCGACCTGCTGGTCCGCGAGGTCCAGGGGGAGCCGGCGGCCCTCCCGCTGCTGTCCCACGTGCTGCGCCAGACGTGGAAGCACCGGGAGGGCCAGACGATGACCGTCGCTGGGTATGCCGCCACGGGCGGGGTCCGCGAGGCGATCTCCCAGTCTGCCGAGGGCGTCTTCCGCGACCTCACCACCGACCAGCAGGCGGTCCTGCGCGACCTCATGGTGCGGCTGGTGGCACCGGACGACGCCGGCGACCCGGTCCGGCAGCGCGTGCCCCGGCGCTCCGTCGCCACCGACGAGGACCACCGCGTGCTCATCGAGCGGCTGGTGAGCGCCCGGTTGCTCAGCACCGACGGCGAGACCGTGGAGATCGCCCACGAGGCGCTGGCGGTGGCCTGGCCGCGCCTGCGGTCGTGGCTGGACGACGACGTCGACGGGCTGCGCATCCTTCGCCACCTGAGCGTCGCCGCGACGAGCTGGGACGACCTGGGTCGCCCGCCGAGCGAGCTCTACCGCGGGGTCCGGGAGGCGCGAGCGGCCGAGTGGCGTGAGCGGGTCCGCCCGTCGCTGCCACCGGCGGAGCGGGACTTCCTCGACGAGTCCGCAGCCCTCGCTGAGGACGAGCAACGGGCCACCGAGGCGCAGGTCCGCCGGGAACGCCGTTCCAACCAGCGGCTCCGGGCAGGGCTGGCTGCTGTCGCCGCCCTCCTGGCGGTGGCGATCCTGGCCGGGGCGCTGGCCAAGACCGCCGCGGACCGGGCCGACCAGCAGGCACTGGTGGCTGACGCCAGACGCCTAGGTGCCGAGGCCCTGAGGGCCGACGACCTCGACCGCTCCCTGCTGCTCGCCGCCGCGGCAGTCACGCTGGACGACACGGCGGACACACGCAACGCCCTCCTGGCGACCCTCGACCGCGCGCCTGCACTGGTGGGCACCGCGCGGAGCAAAGGTCGGATGCTCAGCATGGACGTCAACAACTCCACCGGTCAGGTCGCGACCGTCGCCGCCGACGGCGTGGGGCTCGAGCTGCGCGACGGCCGGACACTGGACGCCGTGTCCATCCCGGAGAAGATCCTCGGGGCTGCCGTGGTCGCCAGCCCGGACGACGGCCGCTACGCCGTGTCGATGTACACGGACCTGGTCGAGAGCGGCGGCGAGCCCCCCGTCGTCCTGTTCGACAAGACGGGCGCGCGGTCCGCGACCCAGCTCGGCGGCTTCCCGCCCGGGTACCACGCGTTCCAGAACCTGGGGTTCAGCCCGGACGGCCGCTGGCTCGTCGCCTCCTTCAGCCACCTGCACGGCGAGAAGGGGGACGTCACCGTTGTCTGGGACGTGGAGTCACCCGGCAAGCCCGTAGCAACCCTGCAGCTGGCAGACGGGTTCTCCCCGAACGTCAGCCCGGACGGGCGCACGCTCTACTCGACCAACCCGGGCGGCGGACGGCTGGTCGTGACGGAGCTCCCGAACGGCCGGACGCGACGGGTGATCGAAGCCAAGGACCTCGGTGTGCGCCGCCTCGACGAAGCTCTCGTGCAGAGCCCGGACGGGCGGCTGCTCGCCGTCGGCGCCGGGGTCGAGGCCGTCCTGGTGGACACCGCCACGCTCCGGCCGCAGACCTACCTGTCGCTGCAGGGCTCGGCGGGCGTGATGGCCTTCTCGCCGGATGGCACCCGCGTGGCGGCGTCGGGCGACCGCCTGACGGTCTGGGAGCTCACCGGGCACGAGGCCAGCGAGATCCTCTCCCAGGACGGCCCCGTCGGGAACCCTCGGTTCAGTCCCGACGGACTGACGCTCTACACGGCCACGTTCGCCGGGCTGGTGCAGGCGTGGGACCTCGAGGGAGGCCGGCGGTTCCTCGCCTCCAAGGTCGGGGAGTCCCTGGGCATGGGCCAACCCCTGGTCCGGATCTCCCCCGGTGCCGACAAGGTCGGCTATGTCGAGGGGGGGCCCGCGCTCCGGATCCGCGACGTCGCCACGGGGAAGCTGGGCCCCCTGATGAGGCCCGAGATGCGCCAGCGGAGCTACATCGACCTCGCCTGGAAGCGCGACAACACGACCCTGAACATCACCACCGGTGACCCGGTGGTCCGCACGTTCGAGGCAGCCACCGGCCGGGTGCTCGCCGCACACCGGCTGGATCCGAACTCCGACGAGGGCGCCGCCATCGCCTTCTTCAGCGTCGACGGGAAGTACCTGCTCGTCGGCAGCACCACCGGGAGGCTGCACGTCCTGGAAGCCCGCACGCTGGCGCCCGTCCGGGAGCCCATCCAGGTGCGCGAGAACAAGCCGGGCCAGCCGGAGGGGCTGGCACTGTCAGGGTTCCTGCCCAGTGGGGACCATCGCAGCCTGTACACCAACGACCTCATCGTGGACTACCTGACCGGGACCATCCGCCCCATGCCAGACCTCGGCGCGACCGTGCAGCTCGCGATCCCGTCACCGGATGGCACCCGCCTGCTCGTGGACCTGGGCGACACCGGTGTCGGCCTGCTCGACGCCGCCTCGTTGACCTGGATCTCCCGTCCCAACGCGGCACAGGCGCATCTGGTTGGCTACAACACCCGCTTCAGCGACGACGGCGCCCTCGTCGCGAGCGTGGCCGAGGGCAAGCTGAGCCACTGGGATGCCCACACCGGGGCCTACCTCGGCTCCGTGACCGTCAATGGCGATGGCGACCCTGCCTTCACGAAGGACAACACCCAGATCCTCTTCGCCGGGTTCGACGGCTCCTTGCTCACGTGGACCATCGACCCGAAGTCGTGGCTCGCCAGGGCCTGTCAGCTCGCGGGGCGCCCGCTCACCGAGCAGGAGTGGCGCAACTACCTGCCCGGCCGGCCGTTCTCACCGGTCTGCGACTCCTGAGCTGCGTCCAGCCTGCTCAGGGCCTCACGCAGCTCAGCGTCGGCGTCGCGCCCCTCGGCGCGGGCCTGCGCCACCAGGGCCAGCAGGCGTGACCCGAGGTCGTCCGCCTCAGGCAGCGTGCCGCGACCCGTGCGGTCCCAGCGCGCCAGGACCTTCTCGGCGGCCAGCAGGCTGGGCAGCGACCGCGGTATGCCGTGCAGCAGCCCGGGGTGCCCGGCCTCACCACCGGGGTGGCCGGCTTTCGCGGCGCGCTCCTGCGCCTTGATCTGCTCCCAGGCCTGCTCGACCTCCTGCGGGGTCGACGCGTCACCGTCGGCGAACACGTGCGGGTGGCGGCGCACCAGCTTGTCGACCAGAGTGCCGGCCACGTCGTCGATGTCGAACGGCTCGCTGGGGTGCTCCTGGGCGACGCGCGCCTGGAACGCGACCTGCAGCAGCACGTCGCCGAGCTCCTCCCGCAGGTGCGCCCGGTCACCGGACTCGATCGCCTCGGCTGCCTCGTGGGCCTCCTCGAGGAGGTACTTCAGCAGGGACTCGGGGGTCTGCTCGGCGTCCCAGGGGCAGCCGCCCGGCGACCGCAGCCGGTCCATCACGGCGACGACGTCGAGGAGCCGGGCGCCCGGGACGTCCCACGACCCGACCAGCACCTCGACCTCGGGCGGCTCCGGCAGGCGGGACACCTCGCTCGCGATGGCATCGGTCAGGCCGGGGTCACCGTCGGCCGACCCGAGCCAAGCCACCTCACCGTCGGCGGCTCGGTGCACGAGGTCACGGGCGAGGGAGGGTGCCGGCGCGGCACCGAGGTGACCCACCGGCATACCCGACTGCGCCACGGCCTGCGCGAGTGGCTCGTCCTCGTCCCGCGCCAGGACGGACCCGGCGGCCTCGAGCGCCTGCCATGCGTCGCGGCTGAGCAGACCGGGCGCGACCCGCGGGCTGCCGACGAGGAGGGTGAGGCGGCCGGGCACGACGGCCGGTCAGCCCTGCGGAACAGGGGCCGGCTCGGCCTTGATCCAGTTGGGGGTGCTGACGTCGAACCGGACCTTGGCCGGGTCGAACGTGCCGTAGCGCGGGTTGATCGTGACGTCGGCCTTGGAGGCGGCGGCGACCGCGGAGTTCTGCTCCTCGGTCGTCATCTGGTTCCAGGCCAGACTGGCGCGCACCAGCTCGAGCGTGGCCGGGGCCGGGTCGGTGATGGCCGGGATCGCGGCGCGGGCGGCAGAGTCGGACAGGCCCTTGCCCGCCGCGTCGGCGGCGGCGTTGATGAACCGGGCCATGACCAGGCTCGCCACGGCGTTGGGGGTCGTCAGCTGCTGCTCGGCGTTCGGCTGGGCCTTCTGGATCTGCAGCGCAGCCTCCTGGGCCGACTGCTCGGTGATCCGGTGGCCGTCGACGACCGCCGCGGTGTCAGCGGTGGCGCACCCGGAGATGACGAGCACCCCTGCGGCCACGGCCACCACGATCGCCCCACGCAGGGCTCCTGAAGCCTTCACTGACAGTCCCTTCTCGACACTCACGAACGGGCCGATCCCGCACCCTGACGGGTGCCGACCCGGGCTGCGTCGGCGACGCTGCCCAGCATCACCGCTCGGATGAGGTCGCTGGCCCACTGCAAGACTGCCGTGTCGCGCAGCGGTTTGCCACCCACCCGAGCCGTCATCGGCTTCGGCACGAGAATGGTATGCACCGCGTCCTTGACCAGCGACTGCGGGTAGAGCCGCTGCAGCCGCAACGTGCCCGACTCGGGCAGGTCGACCGGCCCGAAACGCACGAAGTTGCCCTGGACGCTGATGTCCGCGATCCCCGCCGCCCGCGCGACCGTCCGCAGCCGCGCGACCTCCATGAGGTTGCGGACCGGGACCGGCAACGGCCCGTAGCGGTCGACCAGCTCGGCCTCGATCTCGGCGAGCGCGGGCTCATCGACGACGCTCGCGAGCTTCTTGTAGGCCTCGAGCCGCAGCCGCTCGCCCGGCACATAGCCGTGGGGCAGGTGGGCGTCGACGGGCAGCTCGATCTTGATCTCGGTCGGGGACGTCTCACCGTCGCCGCGGAACTCGGCGACGGCCTCACCGACGAGCCGCACGTAGAGGTCGAACCCGACACCCGCGATGTGTCCCGACTGCTCGCCGCCGAGCAGGTTGCCCGCCCCACGGATCTCGAGGTCCTTCATGGCGATCTGGATGCCGGCCCCGAGGTCGGTGTGGCTCGCCATCGTCTGCAGCCGGTCGTGCGCGGTCTCGGTCATCGGCTTCTCGGGCGGGTACAGGAAGTAGCAGTAGGCCCGCTCGCGGCCGCGGCCGACCCGACCCCGGAGCTGGTGCAGCTGGGACAGGCCGAGGACGTCGGACCGCTCGACGATGAGGGTGTTGGCGTTGGAGATGTCAAGGCCGGTCTCGACGATCGTCGTGCACACGAGCACGTCGAACTTCTTGTCCCAGAAGTCGACGACGACCTGCTCGAGCTTGTGCTCCCCCATCTGGCCGTGGGCCGTGGCGACCCGGGCCTCGGGCACCAGCTCGCGGATGCGGCTGGCCGCCCGCTCGATGCTGGACACCTTGTTGTGGACGAGGAACACCTGTCCCTCGCGCAGCAGCTCGCGCCGGATCGCGGCGACGATCTGCTTCTCGTCGTAGGCCCCGACGTAGGTGAGGACCGGGTGCCGCTCCTCGGGGGGCGTGGCGAGCGTGGACATCTCGCGGATGCCGGTCACGGCCATCTCGAGCGTGCGGGGGATGGGGGTGGCCGACATCGCGAGCACGTCGACCGCGGTGCGCAGCGTCTTGAGCTGCTCCTTGTGCTCGACGCCGAACCGCTGCTCCTCGTCGATGACGACCAGCCCGAGGTCCTTGTAGCGGATCTCGCTCGACAGGAGCCGGTGCGTGCCGATGACCAGGTCGACGCGGCCGTCGCCCAGCCCGGCGATCGTCTCGCGGGCCTCCTTGTCGGACTGGAACCGCGACAGGGCGCGGACGGTGACGGGGAACTGCTGGTATCGCTCGGTGAAGGTCTGCAGGTGCTGCTGCACGAGCAGCGTCGTCGGCACCAGGACGGCGACCTGCTTGCCGTCCTGGATCGCCTTGAAGGCCGCCCGCACCGCGATCTCGGTCTTGCCGTAGCCGACGTCGCCACAGATCAGCCGGTCCATCGGCACGCTGCGCTCCATGTCGGCCTTGACCTCGTCGATGCTGCTCAGCTGGTCGGGCGTCTCGACGTAGGCGAAGGCGTCCTCGAGCTCGCGCTGCCACGGGGTGTCCGGGGCGAACGCATGCCCGCTGGTGGCCATCCGGGCGCTGTACAGCTGGATCAGCTCTGCCGCGATCTGCTTGACGTACCTGCGGGCCTTGGACTTGGTCTGCTTCCAGTCGGAGCCACCCATCCGGTTGAGGGTGGGCTGCTCGCCACCGACGTACCGCGTGACCTGGTCGAGCTGGTCCGTGGGGACGTAGAGCCGGTCGCCGGGCTGGCCACGCTTGGACGCTGCGTACTCGAGGACGAGGTACTCGCGGGTCGCGCCGCCGACCGTGCGCTGGACCATCTCGACGAACCGGCCGACCCCGTGCTGCTCGTGGACGACGAAGTCGCCGGGCTTGAGCTGGAGCGGGTCGACCTGGTTGCGCCGCCGCGACGGCATCCTCCGCATGTCCTTGGTGGAGCCGCCCTGGCCCACCATGCCGGTGAGGTCGCCCTCGGTGATGAGCGCGAACCTGCTTGCAGGAGAGAGGAACCCGTTGCCGACGCTGCCCGTCGTGAGGTGGACGACGCCATCGGAGAGGTCGCTCAGGTCGGCGTCGAGCCGTGCCGGGACGGACTCGCCCGCGAGCACCTCGGACACGCGCCGGGCCAGACCGGGGCCCTCGGTCACCACGACGACCTGCCAGCCGCCGGCCACCCAGTCCCGCAGGTCGCCCACGGCCTCCTCGGTGCTGCCGCGGTAGCGCGGCGCGTCCTCGAGGCCGGTGTTGACGACCGCCGCGTCGTCGTCAGCGAGCTCCTCGGCCAGCTCCTCGTCGGCGACGAACGGGCTGAGGTCCCACCACGGCATACCGGCCTCGCGGGCGTGGGCCCGCAGGTCGGCGAGGCTCCAGAACGAGGCGGTCCCGAGGACCCCCTGGAGGTCGATGGGCACGGCGTTGCCGGCGGCGGCGTTGGCCCACCCTGCGTCGAGGAACTCCTGGCTCGTGGCGACGAGGTCGTGGGCGCGCGTGCGGACCCGCTCGGGGTCGCACAGCACGACCGCGGTGCCGTCGCGCAGCGTGTCGAGGACGCTCTCCATGCCGTCGACCAGCGCCGGCGCGAGGGACTCCATGCCCTCGACGGCGATGCCCTCGGCCAGCTTGCCGAGCAGGTCGAGCGCGCCCGGCAGCTGCTCCATCATGGCTGCGGCCCGCTGCCGGACGGGCTCGGTGAGCAGGACCTCACGGCACGGTGGCGCCCACAGCCCGTGCTCGGCCACCTCGAGGCTGCGCTGGTCGGCGACCTTGAACCAGCGGATCTCCTCGACGGTGTCGCCCCAGAACTCGACGCGCACCGGGTGGTCCTCGGTGGGCGGGAAGACGTCGAGGATGCCGCCGCGCACGGCGAACTCGCCGCGCCGCTCGACGAGGTCCGTGCGGGAGTATGCCGCCGCCGCGAGGTCCTCGACGACCTGCTCGAGGGGCGCCTCGTCACCGGCCTTGAGGGCCACCGGCCTGAGCTCGCCGAGCCCCTGGGCGACCGGCTGGAGCACGGAGCGCACCGGTGCGACCACGACGTCCAAGGGCCCATAGGTCGGGTCGCTCGGGTCGGGGTGCGCGAGCCGCCGCAGGACCGCCAGGCGCTTGCCCACGGTGTCGCTGCGCGGGCTGAGCCGCTCGTGGGGCAGGGTCTCCCATGCCGGGAAGTCGGCCACGCGGTCCCCGTCGAGGAAGCAGCGCAGGGCGCCGACGAGGTCCTCGGCCTCACGGGTGGTGGCCGTCACCACCAGCAGCGGGCGGTTGCTCTCGCGCGCGAGCGCGGCGACCAGGGCCGGGCGGGCACCCGCGGCCACCGAGATGTCGGCGCTGGCCTGCCCGGCCCTGGCCACGGCGATCGCCCTGGCCACGCCGGGGTCGGCAGTCAGCGCGTCGAGCAGCGGGGCGAGGGTCATCACGGGTCTCCTGGGGCGGGCGGCAACGCGCCGGGGACAGCACGAGTCGGACAGCACAACAGCCCCACAGCGTGCGCTGGTGGGGTGGGTCCCACCCTAACCGGCACCGCAGACAGCAGCCCTGCCGGAGCACCGCCGCTCAGTCCCCGGCGCGCAGGAGGCACCCCCGCGTTCGCGGGGAGCAGCCCCGGCCCCAGGGCCAGCCCCGACGCGCGGGGAAAAGGTCGGGGAGGTGTGCTGGGACCCTGCGGCCCGGCACACCTCCCCGGTGCGTCCGACGGTGGCGCGGGGCCCAGGCGCCGCCCCCTCCCCGGGTCGGCACGGGCCCCGCAGGCTAGGGGCTGTCGCGGTCGGCGCGGTGGCGTCCCGCCGGAGGCGCCGCGGTGTCCGGCCCGGTGTCCGGCCCCGTCTTGCGCAGCTGGTGCGCGGTGACGACCGCGGCGGCGCCGGTGGCCAGCGTGGCGACCCCGATGAGGGTCGCCTGGGCGGTGTCGCTGCCCGTGAAGGCGAGGGTGCCGTTGGACGAGCCGCCACCCCGCGGTGGCGCCGCAGATGCGGCCGAGGCCGAGTCCATCGACACCACGGTGATGACGGGCACGAGCCATGCGGCACCGGCCACTCCAGCCGCTCCCCTGAGTGCCGTGCGGCGACTCACGAGATGGCTGTTCTCCCCTGGACGTCCCTGCATCTCCTGGTGTCCTTCCCCTGCGAGGGTGGTGCTGTCGCCTGCTGACGCCGCCGCCCCCGACCACCCTGCGTCATTCCTTAAGGAAACAGTAAAGCGATGGCCTGCAGACGGCAGGTGCGGATGAAGGACGACGGCCTACGTCATCCGGTGTAGGACATCCGGACAAGAGCCCACCTACGCTCATTGCATGGTTCTGCCCGAGACGGTTCTCTGCCTGTCACCCACGGTGAGCGTGCTGCCGCTGGGCGACGAGCTGAGCGTCTACGACGCTGCCACCGGGCAGACCCTGGCGCTCAACCGGACCGCTGCGGACGTCCTGTCCCTGCTCGACGGAAGCACCTCCATCGCGGAGCTCGGGCTCGAGCTGTCCCGGCTGTACCCCCTCCCGCCTGCCGAGGTGGTCGAGGCGGTCAGCCGCGTGGCCGACACGCTCCTGGCTGCCGGGACCCTCAGGGTCAGCGGACCCCGGGTCGCTGGGCAGTCCGCACCCAGCTGAGGAAGTCCCGCCGTCCCTGCTCGCCCCCCACCGGGTGACGCGCGGAGGCCGGTGACGTCCGGTCGGCCAGCGTGTCCGGCGAGGTGTCGCCGGACCGCACCGTGAACCGTCGCAGGGACTTCCCGGCCAGGGCCGAGGCACTGCCGCGTGCGGTCCTGCGGCTGGACCGGGCCACCAGTCGCGACAACCCGGCGCCGGTGCCGACGCGCTCAGGGGCGGACAGGCGCGTGGCCAGTCGGTCGAGGCGCGCCCACGTCCCGGCGGACGAGCCGGCCAGCGCCTCCCCCACCTCCGGCTCTCCCAGGACCCGGGCGACCCGACCCACCATCAGCTCGACGGCCGGCAGCGCACCCCACTCGCCCGCCACCTCGCGCCATGCCGTCCGGTCGGGCGCGGTTGCGGCGATGCCTGCCCGCAGGTCGGCGAGCCAGAGGAGCCGGTGTCCACCGGACGCAGCCGCGTGGACCGCGAGGTGCACGAGCGCGTCGAGGTCGCCGAGCGCCGCGGTCCGGACGTGGCCCACCTCGAGCGGCACCGCCCGCGACACGAGGACCTCGACGGGTGGCGAGTGGTCGATGGCCATCGGAGAGGGCCCCAGGGACCAGTGCAGGTCGACGGCGCCACCGGACGCGGAGCGCAGGGTCAGCTCGTGGACGTCAGCCCGCCGGAGCAGCGGCCAGTTCGCGTCGAGGAGCTCGAAACCACCACGCTCCAGCGACTCCAGGGCCGCCTCGAGCCGGGCGGGGGCGACCACCACGTCGATGTCCACGGAGGAGCGCAGGCTGGGCTCGTCATACCAGCGGGCCAGCGCGGGGCCCTTGACGACCAGGTGGGGCACCCCGCCATCGAGCAGCGCCGCGTGGGCGGCGGCGAGGTCGGCGACGGCGCGTTGGTGACGTCCGAGCGTCGCGTGCACCGCGGCATCCAGACCCGGCACCACGACACCCGCCTGCGCGGCGCGGCGACGGACCCAGCCCTCGACCCCGTGCAGCTGGGCACCGACGAGCAGCCCGTCGGGAGGGTCGTCGTCGAGCCACGCGCCGGGGCGACGCCCCGGGGCGACGGCGTCGACCAGCCAGTCCGCGACCTGCGGGTCCAGCCGCGCGGGCAGGTCGCGCCACGACTGCGCGGGACGCCCGGGGCCAGCCATGCAGGCACGCTAGCGCCGAGCCGGCCCGCCCCGTACGGGAACGCCGCTTCCCCACCTCATCCACCTGCATGAGTCCGCGCTCATGCAGGTGGGGCCTGTCTGCCGATTCGCCCGTTCCTACGCTCGTGACGAGACGTTCGTCGCGGCCGCGCGACCGGTCGAGCCTGTGCGAAGACGTGGAGGGGCAGTGGTCCGCAAGAACTTGCCGGGGAGTGAGGTCCCCGTCGCCGGAGGACCCGCTCCCGGGACCCGAGTGGGTCTGGCGCCCACCGCACTCCTGGAGGAGCTGCGGGCGATCAGCGCGGACGGGCTCGCCCAGATGTACGTCGCCGACGAGCACGCCTTCGTCCAGACACTGCGCGCGGTCGCGAGCGCGGACGGGCCGACGGTCCAGCTCGAGGGACGCAACCTGCGGTATGCCGCGATCGCGGCTCTGGGACTCCACCTCCTGCCCGAGACCGAGCAGGCCCGAGTCCTCGTCGGGGGCTCGGCGGCCGAGCTGGCGTCCCACGTCGCCCGGCAGGCCCTCGGTGACCGCGACCCGGGAGCCGTCGCCCTGGCCGCCTGGGCCGCCGCCGAGGTCGGCAACACCTGGGCCGGGGACCTCTTCGCCCGGTTGCGTCGCTGGCTGCGTGACGGAACCCCCCTGCCGACGGTCGACGTCGCCTGGATGGTGACCGCCGCGGTCACGGCCCGCGGGCTCGGCGAGTGCGCCGACGTCGCCCGGATGGGGCGCGACCGGCTGCTCGAAGCGCAGGGGCCGACCGGGGTCTTCCCGCATGCCCTCCCGGCGGCGTCGCTGGGGCGCTGGCGGGCCCACGTGGGCTGTTTCGCGGACCAGGTCTATCCGATCCAGGCCCTCGCCCGGCTCGCCGCAGCCACCGGCGACCACACGGCCATGGCCGCAGCCAACCGGTGCGCTGCAGCCATCTGCGACGTCCAGGGCAGCGCCGGCCAGTGGTGGTGGCACTACGACGCGCGCGACGGCTCGGTCGTGGAGCGCTTCCCCGTCTACAGCGTGCACCAGCACGCCATGGCCCCGATGGCCCTGCTCGACCTGGCCGAGAGCGGCGGCGACGACCACACCGAGGCGGTCCTGCGCGGCCTGGACTGGCTGCGCACCCACCCCGAGACGGTCGAGGGCCTCGTCGACCCCGTCCACCGCGTGGTGTGGCGCAAGGTCGGGCGGCGAGAGCCGGCCAAGGCCGCGCGCAAGCTCGCTGCGGTGTCGACGTCCCTGCGCCGCGGCTGGCACCTGCCAGGCGTCGACCGCGCGATGCCGGCCACCCTCGTCGACCACGAGTGCCGGCCCTACGAGCTCGGATGGCTGCTCTACGCGTGGCTCAGCCCGCGCCTCACGGCCCGGCTGGAGGTGCCGGCGGACGACCGCGGGGCCCTGCGGCTGGTCCCGGCGACGACACCGCGCTCCGAGCACCTCTTCGGGATGCCGCTCAACGCGATGACCATGTCCGAGGTCGTGGACCGCTGTGACCTCGCCGTGCGCGAACGCCGCCCGGTGCAGATCGGGGTGCTCAACGCCGCCAAGGTGGTCAGGCTGCGGTCCGACCCGCTGCTGCGCACGTCGCTGCTGCAGTGCGAGGTCATCGTGGCCGACGGCCAGTCGGTGGTGTGGGCCAGCCGCGTCCTCGGTCGGCCCCTGCCCGAGCGGGTTGCCGGCATCGACCTCTTCGAGGAGCTGCTCGCGCTCGCCGACCGCGACCGCCGCCGGGTGTACCTGCTCGGCGCCAGGCCCGAGGTCGTCGCGCGGGTGGCAGAGGTCGTGGCGGAGCGATACCCGCACGCCGACGTCGTCGGTGCGCGGGACGGCTACTTCACCGACGACGAGGCGGCCGACGTCGCGGAGTCGGTCCGCGCCTCGGGCGCCGACATGTTGTTCCTCGGCATGGTGTCGCCCAAGAAGGAGATCTTCACGGGCACCTACGGCCCCACCCTCGAAGTCCCCGTGGTCCACGGCGTGGGTGGCTCGTTCGACGTCCTCGCCGGGGTCACGGACCGGGCGCCGGTCGCCTGGCAGCGGGCGGGCATGGAGTGGGCCTACCGGCTCAAGCAGGAGCCCCGTCGGCTGGCCCGGCGCTACCTGACCACCAACACGGCCTTCCTCGCGCTGACCGCGCGCGAGCGGGTTCGCCCCACGCCGGCCTACGTCGCCGAACCACCAGCCGCCCAGCAGCTCAGGAGCGTGTCATGACCGACGTGTTCACCGGACGGGTCGCGGTCGTCGGCCTGGGCTACATCGGCCTGCCCACGGCCGTCGCACTGGCCACCCGTGGGGTCGAGGTCATCGGGGTCGACGTCAACCCGCGCACCGTCGAGGCCGTGTCGCGGGGCGAGCTGCCCTTCGTCGAGCCGGACCTGGCCGTCGGGGTCAGCGGTGCGGTGAGCATGGGCCGGCTGACTGCGACCGACGAGACGCCCGAGGCCGACGCCTTCATCATCGCCGTGCCGACGCCGTTCAACGACGACCACACCGCCGACGTGTCCTACATCGAGCGGGCCGTCGAGCAGATCGCCCCGCGACTGCGCGGCGGCGAGCTCGTCATCCTCGAGTCCACGTCCCCACCCGGGACCACCCTGGGCATCAGCCGCCAGCTCGCGGCGCTCCGACCCGACCTGACCCTGCCCCACGCCTCGGAGGGCACCCCCGACATCTTCGTGGCGCACTGCCCCGAGCGCGTGCTGCCCGGCCGGGTCATGATCGAGATGATCACCAACGACCGCGTGGTCGGGGGCATCACCCGCAAGTGCGCCGAGAAGGCCGCCGCGATCTACCGCGTCTTCAGCCAGGGCGACATCCTGCTCACGGACGCCTCGAGCGCCGAGATGGCCAAGCTCACCGAGAACGCCTACCGCGACGTCAACATCGCCTTCGCCAACGAGCTGTCGCTGATCTGCGAGTCGCTCCACCTCGACGCCTGGGAGGTCATCACCATGGCCAACCGCCACCCCAGGGTGAACATCCTCAACCCGGGGCCCGGGGTGGGGGGACACTGCATCGCCGTGGACCCGTGGTTCATCGTGGGCGCCGCCCCAGGTCTGTCCAAGCTCATCCGCACGGCCCGCGAGATCAACGACCACAAGCCGCACCACGTCGCCCAACAGGTCATCGCCAAGGCCTCGCGGTTCCGCGACCCCACCATCGCCTGCCTCGGCCTGGCCTTCAAGGCCAACATCGACGACATGCGCGAGAGCCCCGCCGTCGACATCGTCGAGGAAATCGCCCGGTCGCTGCCCGACGTCGAGATCCTCGTGTCCGAGCCCTACAGCGCTGCTCTGCCGGCCCGGCTCGCGGCCCTGCCGAACCTTCGGCTCGTCTCGGCCGAGAAGGCCGTCGAGGCCTCGGACATCGTGGCCCTGCTCGTCGACCACGACCAGTTCCGCGCCATGAACAAGAGCTGGCTGGCCGGGAAGGTGCTCTACGACACCCGGGGGATCTGGCGCTGAGCCGCGACCGGCACCTCGCCGGTGGCCTCCCGCGAAGGTGACGGGGCGAAGTCGGCCGGCCGCTCGGCATACCCGAAGTGGTGCTCGATGGCCTGGACGCAGCGCGCGGCCGCGCGCCCGTCGCCATAGGGGTTCACGGCGTGCGCCATGTCCGCGTATGCCGTGTCGTCGACGAGCAGCCGGGTCACCTCACGGACGATCGTGTCCTCGTCCGTGCCGACGAGGCGCACGGTCCCCGCGTCGACCGCCTCGGGTCGCTCGGTGGTGTCACGCATCACGAGGACGGGCTTGCCCAGGCTGGGGGCCTCCTCCTGGACGCCCCCGCTGTCCGTCAGCACGACGTGGGCCCAGCTCATCAGCGTCGCGAAGTCGCCGTAGTCGAGCGGCTCGGTGACCGTGACGTTGGGCAGCCCGTGCAGGACCGGCAGCAGCACCTCGCGCACCACGGGGTTGAGGTGGGCCGGGAGCAGGAACTCGACGTCGGGGAAGTCCTTGGCCAGACGGGCGATCGCCTGACCGCTGCGGCGCATCGGCTCGCCCCACGACTCACGGCGGTGCGCCGTGACGAGGACGAGCCGGCGTCCGCGGAGGCGGTCCAGCTCGGGACGGGACAACGGGGCCGCGCGCGCCACGACGTCGAGCAGCGCGTCGATCACGGTGTTGCCGGTGGTCACGACGGCGTCGTCGCGGATGCCGTCGTGGAGCAGGTTGGCCCGGGAGGTCGCGGTCGGGGCCAGGTGCAGCGACGTGAGCTGGCTCGTGAGCCGCCGGTTGACCTCCTCGGGAAAGGGGTTGAGGAAGGTGTCGGTGCGCAGGCCGGCCTCGAGGTGGACCACCGGGACCTGGTGGTAGAAGGCCCCGAGAGCTGCCGCGAAGCAGGTCGTGGTGTCGCCCTGCACGAGGACCGCGTCGGGGGCGGTGGACTCGATCACCGGGCGCAGCCCCAGCAGTGCGCGGGTGGTGATGTCCTCGAGGGTCTGGCGCTCGCCGATGATGTCGAGGTCGACGTCGGGGACGATCCCGAACAGGGAGTTCACCTGGTCGAGCATGAGGCGGTGCTGTCCGGTGACCGCCACCACGGGCTCGAGGTGAGGGCTGCCCTGCAGTGCCCTGATCACCGGGGCCATCTTGATGGCCTCCGGCCGTGTCCCGTACACGACCAGCACGCGGCGTGACGTCACCGCGCCGCCGCCCAGGACCGCAGGGCCGCCACTGCAGGGGCGGGGCGCTCGTGGCGTGCCGTGGCACGGTGCGGGCCTCGTCGGTCCCACCAGTCGACCGCGCCGAGGGTCAGCAGTCCCCCCACGATCAGCGTCATGAGCAGGGCGCGCGACGCGCGGCCCTGGGAGTAGTGGACATCGACCCGCGCCGGGCTCTGGGCCGTCGTGACCAGCTGCGCAGCCCGGACGCCTTTCTGGCGGGTGTCGATGGCCTGCTGGATCTGGGCGAGCAGGGTGTCCATCCGTGCGCTCACGGCCTCGGGGCTGGAGTCGGCCACCTGCACGTCGAGGACGGGTCGGGTGAAGCTGTAGGTCCACTGGCCGCCGTCGTTCGGCAGCCGCACCTGGTGGCCGCGCCGCACGCCCTCGTCGACGATCGTGACCCGGGGCGACACGACGTGCGGGGGCCGGTCGGCGCCGTTGACGTCGCGTTCGATGACGGACGCGAAGCGGACCAGCCCCGACGCGCTCTGGCCGAGCGGGTTCTGCCGCTGCGCACTGAGCGGCGGGAGGAAGACGACGTCGACCTGGGCCCAGTAGACCCCGCTCGCGCTCCTCACCTGGTAGCCGGCGAACCCTGTCACGAGCATCCCCAGCACGAGGATCGGCCACGTGCGTCGGAGCACGCGGAGCAGGGTGTACAGGGCCACAGGGCCTCCTCGGATCTCCTTGGTCAGGATGTCATGGGTGGTCTCGGATCGGCGGAGATTTGCCGAAAAGGTACCTGACGCGGCAAGCCCTCGGTTTACCCTCGTAGACGAGGACTCGCAGCGCGTCCGCGCCGAGGCTGCAGGCGGGAGAAGTCACGTGTTTCCGGGAAGCGTCTACCGAACCCTGCTGCGTCGCTGGTACCTCGTCCTCCTGGGCGTGGCTCTCACGGCCTGGCTGCCGTCGATGGCCCTGCGCTACGTCTCTCCCACGTACACCCTCGAGTCGCAGATCCTCCTGCTGCCACCCGAGACCGCCGTCCTCGTCGGCGACAACCCGTACCTCAACCTCGGCGGGCTCGGCTCGATCGGCGACGTCGTGTCCCGCGCCGTGGGCGACGACGACACCCGGCGCTACGTGCAGACCACCACCGGTGTGGTCGACTACACCGTCGACCTGGACCGTTCCGCTGCCGCGCCCATCGTCCTCACCAGCGTGGAGTCCACGTCGGCGGCGAGCACGGAGGCGGCCATGACGTACATCCAGTCGCAGCTCAAGGAGGAGCTGCGACGGGTCCAGATCGAGGCAGGCGTCAAGCCCGAGGCCCTCGTCGCCGAGGCGACCGTGACGAAGATGGACCAGGTCCGGGTGAGCCACAAGGACCAGTACCGCGCCGCCGGCGTCGCGGCGGCGGGCGGTCTGGCCCTGACGGTGCTGCTCATCGCCGCCGTCGACGCCGCCCTCATGGCGCGGCGCCGCCGCAGGGCCGAGCGGGCCGACGCCGACGCGGCCGCACGCGAGGCCGCGATTCGCGACGCCTCCGACGAGGGCGTGCACGTCCTCGGCGCGCTCGGTGAGCCGAGCGCTGGAGCAGGAGCAGCCTCTGGGACGGGCACCGGCACAGCGCCGGGCACCGGGGCAGGGCCGGACCGCGAGCTGGTCCCCGGGGCGCAGGACCCTCGCGCCGAGAACCCGCGCGGACGCAGGCCGAGGCGCCGCCGCCCCAACGGGAACAGTGGCAACGGCAGCTCCGCGAACGGCACCTCCGCGAACGGCACGCCGCCGGCCTCCGAGGGGGAGCCCACCCGGATCCCCGGCGTGGCCCTCCCCGAGGACGCTCGGCGCTGAGGCCCGCGACCCGTGGCTCGCAACGCCCCCCTGCTGCTCGGCCGCTGGCTGACCAACCCGCGACTCGCCTTCCTGAACAGTCCTGCGCGCACTGACGCCACCGCGCTGCTGTCCGTCTACATCGTGCTGCTGGTCCTGCTGCCCTCCCGGCTGATCGTCCGCCCCCTCGGGGCCGCGGGAACTCCCGCCAACATCGCGGCCGGGCTGGGGATCGCCTGGTGGGTCTGGTCGGTCGCCGCCGAGGACGAGCGCAAGCCCTTCGTCACCCACCCTCCCCGACGGGCCGCGCTCCTGTTCGCCGGCTCGGTCGCCGTGAGCTACATCGCCGCCACCATCCGTCCGATCAACGGTGAGGAGATGAGCACGGCGAACATCGGGCTGCTGCTGGTGGTCTGCTGGGTGGGCGTCGTGGTCCTCGCCGACGGCTACATCCCGACCATGGAGCGCTTCGAGACGGTGCTGCGACGGCTGGCCCTCGCCGGCGGCATCATGTGCACCGTCGGGATCGCCCAGTTCTTCACCGGTCGCCCGCTCGTCGACATGATCCACATCCCGGGGCTCAGCCTGAACAACGGCCTCATCGGCGCCTATGCCCGAGACGGGTACACCCGCCCCGCCGGCACGGCGATCCACCCCATCGAGTTCGGCGTGGCCATGGCGATGCTGCTGCCCATCTGCCTGCACGTCGCGATGCACCAGCGACAGCTGCACTGGCTGCGCCGCTGGCTACCTGTGCTGGCCATCGGGTTCGCGATCCCCGCCTCGATCTCGAGGTCGGCGATCGTCGGGGTGGCCGTGGTCGGGATCGTCCTCCTGCCCACGTGGGACCGGGTGACCCGTCGTCGCATGGTCCTCGCCGCCGTCGTGGCCACCGCGGCGCTGAGCGTCATGATCCCCGGCATGATCGGCACGTTGAGCAAGCTGTTCACCCGGGCCGGTCACGACGAGAGTGCCCTGTCCCGCACCGACAGCTACCCGCTCGCCTGGGAGTTCATCCAGCGCTCGCCCGTGGTGGGTCGCGGGTTCCAGACCTTCCTGCCGTCCTACCGCATCCTCGACAACCAGTACCTCGGGCTCATCATCGACTGCGGGTTCCTCGGACTGGCCACCCTGCTGGGCTTCTTCGCCTGCGCCTTCCTGGTCGCCTTCGGCGCGCGCCGACGCTTCACGGACCCGGCCGCACGGTCGGCGTGCGCGTCGCTGGCCGCCTCGCTGGCTGCAGGCGGGGTGTGCCTGGCCTTCGTCGACGGGTTCTCGTTCCCCCTGATGGGCGGGCTCATCTTCCTCGTTGGCGGCTTGATCGGCACGGCCCACCGTCTGTCGCAGCCCGAAATGCCCGAATTGCGACCCGGATCTCAGATTGGTAACCGTACGGGCCGAACGGTCGCCTGACCTGCCCAAACGCGCCAGATCGAGTCGTCTGATCGGCTGATCCACCGCGTTTGCGTGCGGTGACCTACGTCAATTGCATGATACGTTTCTGCGCCGAGCGACGTAGGTGCAGGGCCTGTGTTGATCGCCAGCTTCCCCCGACCGGGAACTGGCTCCACCCCTGCACTCGGGGTGGAGAAACCGACGAAACCTGAGAGCCCCCCACCTGATGACTCGACAGATCAAGATCCCCCTCCCCCGCGTCCGAACCTCGACGTCCCACCGCCGCCGCCTGCTCACTGGCGCGACGGCCCTGGCCGTTGGCGCCGTCGGTGTCGGAGCAGCGACGATCGGTGACCAGCGAGCCGAGGCCGCCCGCCAGGAGACCCTCACGTCCGTGCAGCCCGTGGTCGCGATCGGCGACCCGCGCATCGCCCACCCGAAGCGCACCTGGACCCCCAAGCCCCAGCAGACGACCGCCAGCAGCACGCCGAGCACCTCGACCACGCCGTCGAGCACGTCGACCAGCACCACGAGGCCGCCGTCCAGCTCGACGACCACGAGCAGCACGCCGTCGTCGACGACGACCACGGCCAGCTCCACCGCGTACCCGGCCGCTGGCAACACCGGCGTCCCCGCCGGGGTCACCCTCAAGCCCTCCGGTGGCATGACCGTGTCCACCGCCGGAGCGGTCATCGACGGCTACAACATCACCGGCACCCTGACCATCAACGCCTCCAACGTCGTGGTCAAGCGCAGCAAGATCTCGTCCAGCTCCTACAACGTCATCAAGGTCTCCGACAGCGCCACCGGCGTGCGSATCGAGGACGTCGAGATCAACGGCAACAAGGCCGCCGARGGCTCCAACGGCATCTACGGCCCCGCCACCGTCCTGCGCGCCGACATCCAGGGCGTCGAGAACGGCCTGCAGCCCGAGACCGGCTCGGTCATCCAGGACTCCTGGRTCCACGACCTCGGCGCCGCCGGCCGCCCGCACATCGACGGCATCCAGATCGACGGCGCCCGCAGCAACATCACCGTGCGCCACAACACCGTCGACCTGCGCGGCTGGACCCAGACCGCGGCCGTCATGATCGACAACTACTTCGGCCCGGCCAACAACATCGTCGTGGACAACAACCGCCTCCTSGGCGGCGGCTACACCGTCTACTCCGACGGCCGCTTCGACGGTGGCGCGATCACCAACGTCAAGTACACCAACAACCGGATCGGCTACGGCCAGTGGGGCTACGCCCTGATCGCCAACAACAACGTCACCTGGTCCGGCAACRTCGACGACGCCACCGGCAGGACCGCCACTCCCTGACCCGGAGGGCSTGACCGACGCCAAGGCYTGACAGGGCCTGACACCCACACGGGGCAATGAGACACCACGTCTCATTGCCCCGTGGCAGCCCCGCCCGAAGGCCATGGGGACTAGCCGAGAGCGGCCACGATCTGGTCAGCGGCGGCATACGGGTCGGACGTGCCGTCGACCACGGCGGCGGCGAGCTCGTCGACACCGTTGCCGTGCCGCAGGTCGCCCATCTTGGCGCGCAGCGCCTGCAACGCGATCGACTCGATCTCGTCGCCCGCGCGACGGATGCGACGGTCACGCAGCGCACCGGACTCCCGCATCCACGAGGTGTGCTTCTCGATGGACTCGATGACCTCGTCGATCCCCTGGCTCTGCTGCGCGACGGTCTTCACGACCGGGGGGCGCCACAGGCCGGGCTCGGTGCGGTCGCCGAGGCTGATCATGTGCCGGATGTCGCGGACGGTCGCGTCAGCACCCTCGCGGTCGGCCTTGTTGACGACGAAGATGTCGCCGATCTCGAGGATGCCCGCCTTGGCGGCCTGAATGCCGTCGCCCATCCCGGGCGCGAGCAGCACGATCGTGGTGTCCGCCAGACCGGCGACCTCGACCTCGGACTGACCCACACCGACCGTCTCGACGAGGATCACCTCGCACCCGGCGGCATCGAGTACCCGCAGCGCCTGCGGCGTCGTCCACGACAGGCCACCGAGGTGCCCGCGGCTGGCCATCGACCTGATGTAGACCTCGGGGTCGAGCGCGTGGTCCTGCATCCGCACCCGGTCACCGAGCAGTGCGCCGCCGGAGAACGGAGATGACGGGTCGACCGCCAGGACGCCGATCCGCTTGCCCTGCGCGCGGTATGCCGCGACGAGGGCGTTCGTCGACGTGGACTTGCCCACGCCGGGACTGCCGGTGATGCCGATGATGTGTGCCTTGCCCGTGTGCGGGGCCAGTGCCGCCATGACCTCGCGCAGCGCCGGGTGGGCGTCCTCGACGAGCGAGATCAGCCGTGCGACGGCACGAGGCGACCCTGCCCTGGCCGACTCGACCAGGGCAGGGACGTCGACGCTGCGGGGAGCCAAGTATCAGACGCTGTCGGAGGAGGTACGCGGCACGCGCACGATCAGGGCGTCACCCTGACCGCCGCCGCCACACAGCGCAGCCGCACCCACGCCGCCACCACGACGCTTGAGCTCGAGGGCGAGGTGCAGGGCGATGCGGGCGCCGGACATGCCGATCGGGTGGCCCAGGGCGATGGCGCCACCGTTGACGTTGACCTTGTCGACGTCGATGCCGAGCTCCTTGGCGGAGGCCAGGCCGACGGCGGCGAACGCCTCGTTGATCTCGACGAGGTCGAGGTCGGCCGGCGTGATGCCCTCGCGCTCGCACGCCTTGGCGATCGCCCGGGCGGGCTGCTGCTGCAGGGTGGAGTCGGGGCCGGCGACGACGCCGTGGGCACCGATCTCGGCCACCCAGGACAGGCCCAGCTCCTCGGCCTTCGCCTTGCTCATCACCACGACGGCTGCGGCGCCGTCGCTGATCTGGCTGGCGGTGCCGGCGGTGATGGTGCCGTCCTTGGAGAACGCCGGGCGCAGCTTGCCGAGCGTCTCGGTCGTGGTGTCGGCGCGGATGCCCTCGTCGGTCTTGAACTCCAGCGGGTCACCCTTGCGCTGCGGGATCGAGACGGTGACGACCTCGTCGTCGAACAGGCCGTCCTTCCACGCCCGTGCGGCGAGCTGGTGGCTGCGGGCGGCGAACTCGTCCTGCTGCTCGCGGGTGAACTCCTGGTCGCCGGTGTTGGCCTGCTCGGTGAGCAGCCCCATGGCCTGGTCGGTGAAGGCGTCCCAGAGGCCGTCGAAGGCCATGTGGTCACGCATCTGCACGTCGCCGTACTTGAACCCTTCGCGGGACTTCTCCAGCAGGTGCGGCGCGTTGGTCATCGACTCCTGGCCACCGGCCACGACGACGTCGAACTCGCCGGCGCGGATCAGCTGGTCGGCCATGGCGATGGCGTTGATGCCGGACAGGCAGACCTTGTTGATGGTCAGCGCGGGGACGGTCATCGGGATGCCGGCCTTGGCGGCGGCCTGGCGGGCGGGGATCTGCCCCGCGCCGGCCTGCAGCACCTGGCCCATGATCACGTAGTCGACCTGGTCGGGGCGGACGCCGGCCTTGTCGAGGGCGCCCTTGATGGCGAAGCCCCCGAGGTCGGCGCCCGAGAAGTCCTTGAGCGAGCCGAGCAGGCGGCCCATCGGGGTGCGCGCGCCCGCGACGATGACGGAAGTGGGACGGTCAGACATGGTGCAGAGGCCTCCAGCGCCGTTGGGGATTACCTGATCCTCACTCTAATGCGGCCCCGCTCCCCTGCGACCGCCCGGGCAGGTGGTCCTGACCACACCGCTCGGTGCCCGCGGGTGGCGGCGGGGACCACCCGTCATTCGCCACAGACGGTCTTTGGGGCCTTTCCGGGGTTTGGGCAGCGCAAAGTCTCCAAAGACCCTCGCCCGGTATGGCGCGGGGCGCCTCCCGGGGGTCGCGCGGCTGCCCTACTGGAGCGCGGCGCGCGCCCGGGACTCGACAGTGATCGTGACCGAACCGCCGAGCGCCTCAAGCACACCACCGACAACCGGGACCTCGGCCTGACCACTCAGCCGGACCACCGCGGTCTCGCCGTCGGGGCTGCCCGTCCCCGGGGCCACCGCCCAGCCGAGCATGCTCGGTGGTCGCGGACGCTCGGCCAGATAGCTTCGCGCGGTCTGGGTCACCGTGGCATCGCTGAGCGGCACCGCCCCGCCCAGACCCCCGGAGTAGGCGCCGACCGCCAGGGAGTCCGCGGCGTCGAGGGCCGCCCCGTCCGCGGCATCGAGCAGGCGCATGCGGGACAGCTGCACCGACGTGACGGCGATCGTGCCGAGAACCAGCAGGATCACCACGACCGTGAAGCCCAGCACCAGCAGTGTCACCTGACCGGCCTCGTGGCCTTGGTTGCCGCGGCACGTCACGCGGCCCAACGCCCGGCTCGCCAACCGACGCTGGGCCCAGCCCCGACGGGAGGCCGGCAGCGTGAGCCGCGAGTCGACCGGATCCACGGGCCCGCGATCGACCGGTGGCCGGGGGTCCCGCTGACCGGGCCCGCTCACGGCGCATCCCGGAAGCGGTCGACGACCGCCACGTGGCTGGCGCTGATCGGCACCGCCAGCGGCACCACGTCGCGAGCGAAGGACGGGACCAGAGGCAGCGGGACGGTCACGCGTGCAGTCATCTCGATCCGACCCTCAGGCCGCAAGCACGGCGTCCCGTCGCAGTGCATGGACAGTGAGCCCTCCGCAGGCGAGAAGCCCTGGTCCTCGAAGGCGAACCCTGCTGCCGCCCGCGCCCGGACCTCGGCCCCCCGCGCCCCCTCTGCGGTGACATAGGCGCGGCCAGCCTCACGGGCTGCAGCGGACACGGCATACGTGCCCGCTTGGACCCGCGCCAGCGTCAGGACGAGGTAGATCATGGGGATCGTGAGCAGCACGGTCAGGAAGACGAACTCGACGACCGCGCTGCCGCGCTCCCCGACCGGCCTTGCCCGCACGGGGACCTCGCGACCTTGACCTGAGCGCCGATCCGCGGCCGCGAGCTGCCGACGCAGCGCGCACATCACTGCCGCTCCAAGAAGGCGCGACCAACCACGTCGAAGTCTCCCCCGGCACCGAGGGGTCCCAAGACGGGAACCGGTGCGACCACGCGCACCGACACGACCTGCACCCCGTTGACCGCCACCACGTCGACGCTGACATCGCCGGCAAAGCGCCGCGACAACGACGAGGCGATCAGCGCCCGGGTTCGCTGAGCACCCTGATCCGGCTCGGCCCCCGCCCGCGCCCCGAGTCGTGCCCCCTCGGACGCGCACGAGATCAAGGTGTTGCGGACGTACAGCGCCATGCCCAGTTGCAGCAGCGCCAGGAACAGCAGCGTCACCAGGGCTGACACCATCACGAAGTCCGCGACGGCGGAGCCTGCCTCGGGACGCGGCCAGGATCGGGGTGAGCGCATCGACGCGCGTCAGCGTCTGACGTCGTTGATGGCGTCGTTGAAGAGGGCCTTGAACTGGTCCTCGGCGACGGCCCAGATGATGGCGACGAGTCCCGCTGTCATCAGCGTGATCATGACCCAGCCCGGCACGTCCCCCCGCTCGCCCCGGACCACGAGTCGCGCGGCCAGTCGGTCCAGCGCCTCCCGGGTCCGGCGGTGGGTGTGCACGAGCGCTCCCTGCATGGTCGACATCATGATTCCTTCCTTTTGCTATCAATGGATTTCATACGGAGAACCGCAGGAATGAGAAGCCGGGGAAGACCGCGAAGAGCACCGTGACGGGCAGCACCAGGAAGACGACCGGGAGCATCATCGCGATCTCCTTCTTGCCGCCGGCCTCCAGCACAGCTCGACGACCGTTCTCCCGGACGTCCTGCGCCTGGGCGCGCAGAACCTCTGCCAGGGGCGTGCCTCGCTCGACCGCGATCACCATCCCGTCGACGAATCGCGACAGGCTCATCAACCCCGTGCGGTCGGCGAGTCCTTGCAGGGCGGCGGGCAGGCTTGCCCCGGCCCGAGCGTCTGCAAGACAGCGACCCAGCTCGTTCGACAGCTCGCCGTTCGACAGTCGGCAGACCCGCTCGAGTGCCCCCACCGCGCCCTCCCCGGCGCCGACCGCCAGCGCGAGCAGCTCGGCGATGGTGGGGAACTCGCCGAGCATGCGCTCCTCGCGCACCCGTGCCTCACGCGTCAACCACTGGTCGCGGGCGACCACGCCAGCTCCCGTGAAGCAGGCCACGGCCAGCACCCCGGGGACGAGGGGCACGCCCCGGGACACCATCAGCAAGGTCGCGACGGCCCAGCCCGCGACGAGGCCAGCGGCGCCCCACAGCACCTGCTCGGCGCGGAACCGGTCCACGTCTGGCGCCCTGCCCGACCGCAGCAGCCTCCGTCGCACCGAGGCCGTACCGCCCAGCAGCTGCTCGATCCGGCGGGCGAGATCCGCGACGACTGGACGAGCCAGGACCGCCAGCGGGTTCGGGGCGCCGACCTGACGAGCCGCCAGGAGGCGCGAGGGGCGGGGCGCGTCGCGCAGGTATGGGTGGAGGCGGTCACCCAAGGTGGGCCGCCGGGTACGCGGCAAGCCGGCATACGTGAGCAGCAGGCCCAACGCCGCCATCAGACCCAAGGCGGCACCCGCCAACGACACCGGCCTCAGGAGCGTCATCGCAGGACCCGCTCGTCCTCGGGCAGCCTGCCAAGGTGCACCATGACGCGGTATGCGACGGCGCAGACTCCGCCCCCGACCAGCAGGACCAGCGCGCCCGTGCCCGAGGCATAGGCCCGGATCGACTCGGGCCGAGTGCTCAGCATGGCCAGGACGACCCACGGCGCCGCGACCGCCAGTCGGGCTGCGTTGACCGTCCACCCCTGGCGCGTCTCGAGCTCGGCCCTCGTGCGACTGTCCTCACGCAGGAACGCCGACAGTGTGCGCAACAGCCGACCGAGGTCGCTGCCGCCCACCTCGCGGGCGATCCGGAGTGACTCGACGAGCCGGTCCGCAACCGGGTCGCTCAGCCGCTCCTTGAGTCGGTCGAGGGACTCGTGGAAGCGACCGGTCGTCCGGTAGTCGACCGCGAAGGCGGTGAAGGCAGGGCGCAGCTCCTCGGGCCCCCGCCGACCCAGCTGGCTGAGGGCCTCGGGCAGGGCCAGTCCTGCCCGGACGCCAGACGCGATGTTGTCGACCGCGTCCGGCCAGAGGTCGCGCAGGCTGGACCGTCTGCGGCGAGCGCGCATACGCACCAACGCCATCGGTGCGTACCCGGCCATCGCGGCGAAACATGCCGTCACTGGCGGGACAGCTGTGGCGAGCTGCACGAGGATCGCGACCAGAAGGAACGCCAGCACGCAGGCCGTAGCCAGCGCTCGCGGCCCCAAGGACTCGTACCCCGCCTGGACCAGCTGGTCCCTGAGCCGATCGGACACCGTGGTGCGTCGCGCCATGGCGGGGCGCGGCGCAGGCACCCACATGGACCACCACACACAGAACAAGCCACAACCCAGGAGCAGACCCAGCAGAACCCCCGACATGTCAGTCCTGGGCCAGCAGTGCGGCGACGTCGTATCCGGCGCGCCGGAAGCGGTCGGGGTGCGGCGGGAACCCATCCGCGCGAACCAGGGCGCCGTCACGTTGGACGAACAGGTCGGCCGTCTCGACGACGTCGCCCTCGACTCGGCCGGGGACAGCGACGATCTCCCGCACCCGCCTCACGCCGTCGTGCTCGAGCGCGGCGTGGATGACGAGGTCGATGCAGCCGGCGACCGTGGGCACGACGAAGCGGCTGCCGACGTTCTCGCCAGCCAGCAGGGGCAGCGTGCACATCTTCGTGATCGCCTCGCGCGCGCTGTTGGCGTGGACGGTGCACATGCCGGGCAACCCGCTGTTGAGCGCGATGAGCAGGTCGAGGCTCTCGGCCTGTCGGACCTCGCCGACGATGACCCTCGAGGGCCGCATGCGCAGGGCCTCCTTGACCAGCCTGCGCAGCGGGATCTCACCCGTGCCCTCGAGGCTCGGCTGGCGACACTGCATCGATGCCACGTCGCGCAGCGGGATCTTGAGCTCGAAGACCTCTTCGCAGGTCACCACCCGCTCTCGCGACGGGATGGCAGCGCTCAGGCAGTTGAGCAGCGTCGTCTTGCCCATTGTTCGCTAGCCTGCCCCCATGCCAAATGCAGCCGTCATCTACGCACGCATCTCGCAGGACCGCGCCGGGGAAGGGCTCGGCGTGAAGCGCCAGTTGGCCGACTGCCACGCTGAAGCCGAGCGCCGTGGCTGGCCGGTGGTGGCCGAGTTCGTGGATGACGACGTGTCGGCCTACAGCGGGAAGAACCGTCCTGGGTACCGGGCGATGCTCGAGGCGATCCGCGAGCGGCAGGCGGATGCTGTTCTCGTGTGGCACGTGGACCGGCTGCACCGTCGCCCGATTGAGTTGGAGGAGTTCGTCAACGCCTGCACCGAGGCCGGGCTGAGTGATCTCGCAACAGTGCACGGTGACCTCAACCTCGGCAATGGGGACGGCCTGCTCATTGCCCGTCTCATGGCAGCCGTGGCCGCGAACGAGTCCGATGCCAAGTCGCGGAGGTCGAAGCGCAAGATGCTGGAATTGGCGCAGGCCGGGAAGCCCTCGGGAGGCGGCCCGAGGCCCTTCGGGTTCCGACCCGACAAGGTGACCGTTGACGAAGCCGAAGCCGCCGTCATTCGTGACCTGGCTACCCGCCTCCTCGCCGGGGAGCCGCTGGTGAGTCTGACGCAGTGGTTACAGGACAACGAGATTCGCACGGTGATGGGCAAAGAGTGGCGAACCGTAACGGTAAGGAACCTGCTGAAGTCGCCCCGCATCGCTGGCCTGCGTGAGCACCAAAGGCAGGTGATCGGTAAGGCGGTGTGGCCCGCGATCATCAGCGAGGACGAGCATGCGAAGATCGTCGCCCTCGTGACGGACCCGGCACGGCGGACCAACCGCACCGCCCGGACCTATCTGCTCTCGGGGCTGTGCCGGTGCGGCAGGTGTGGGGCCAAGATGGTCACCGGTCAGAGTCGAGGCCGACGCAGGTACCAATGCCGCAGCGGAGCGGACTTCGGAGGCTGTGGCGGCACCATGATCAGCGCCACCGTGGAGGAACTGGTCGCTGAGGCCGTGCTCTATCGGTTGGACACTCCCGAACTGGCGGCCGCGATCGAGGGACGCCAGCGAGCCGACGAGACCTCTGCCGCCCTGAGCGAGTCCATTGCCGCAGACGTCGTGCAGCTGGACGAACTCGCCACCATGTACGCAGATCGCCTGTTGCCCGCCCGCGACTGGCTGACAGCCCGCAAGGTCGTGGAGACCCGCCTTAATGCCAACCGTCGCCGGCAGGCCCGATTGGCCGGCTCGACCGTCATAGCCGGCCACATCGGCAACGGCAGCGCCCTGCGTACCGAGTGGCCCGCGTTGGCACTAGGCAGACAGGCCGCGATTGTCCGGGCACTCGTAGACCACGTCACGATCGACCCCGGAACCTTGGGAGCCCGCAGCATCGACCCGGCGCGAGTCAGGATCCATTGGCGGCAGTGAACTGTCGCCCTGGAGCCTCCTCGGCGCTGCGCGCCGTGCGGGGGCTCCCGGGCGACCGCTCAGTAGCCCGCCCACCCGACCCAGCACGTCGCGATCGGTGACGAACAGCGGAACCCCCGCCTGCTCACAAGACGCCGCCACCCACGCCGCGAACTCCTCGGCGCTCAGCCCGTCCATTGCACCCACACCGCAGGTGGTCCCTGCCAGTCCTCAACATCAGCGGACGACCAGAGGAAGTCCGGTGGGCCGCCCATTGCGCCCGAGGCCTGCTCCATGACCTCTGCCCGCGAGGTTCCGCGCAGCACAATGATCCGGGGCGTGAACCCCTGAGCGACGTCGTACCGGTGCAAGCCCTTTGGCCTCTCCCGGCCTACAGCATCATCCTCAAACGACTTCGCCACGTACTTCGACAGGTACCGTGCCGCTACTCGCGATTCGGCGAGTGAACCCGAACCCGCAGGAAGGTTGCCGAGGAGTTTGATGCTGACGTAACCGCGCCCCCAGGCCCGCTCGATTGCCCCCCTGGGCACGTAGCGACCCACCGCGAAGTGAAGGTGCAGGCCGTGGTCGGTCTTGTGCCATTCCGGAACCCAGGCATACGGGAGCGGCTCGCCTCCCAGTTCGGTGCGAAGAGCTCGAAAGAAGTCAGCAACGTCACGACGGACCTGTCGTTGGTCATGCAGCCCCTCGCCCCGGTAGGTCAGCGTTCCAAACCTGTTCAACCGGTTAGCCGCGCAGTACCGGCGGAGCCGAGCCCTCGCCCGCCGACCTGCCTCGGCCCGAGCACGTTCCGGATCAGCCGCTGGACCCACACGCACACCGCGCCGTGCCGGACGTGCAGAGACGAAGCACCCACCAGCCTCCGCTGCCGCAGCGCACAACGACAACGACCACCCCGACCACGTAGCCGGAACCCTGACACCAGACACGATGAACTCCCCAAGCCGAACCGACAACAACTGCGTCGGCCCCCGGGGAGCCATCAAAAGTGCCCAAGCCCGGGAGCAGATGCTCGACCGGGCTCAGTTAGGTTCAACCCCCACCCTACGGCTCAGACGGGAGGCCCTGGCCTGCGTGGTGAGTGCTCAACGGCACTCCATGTGCAGGCGCTTACAGGAATTAAGTAGGTTCACCCCCGGTCGGAAGGTGGCCGCGGGCCTATTCCACAGCAAGAACTACACCGCTGTCACCTGTCCGTTCGGCTGATGTTTGGTCGTCGCCGTGCCGCCGCGTCAGTCTCCGAACGCCTCCTCCGCCCGTCAAGGGTGCGCTTCGCCGCTACGCGCCCTTGACCTGCTCCCCCGTCGCCTACAGACAGCCGCTATGGCTCGGCCGCCACCCCTGCTCGGAACCACGTTGGGCCAAACGAGTTGTGTTGCTAATTCAAGTCAAGCGGCCGATCGCGCCTGTCGTATCAACTACCTCAACACCCGTGGCCGCATGGATGTGCGCCGCCTGACTGGGTTCGAGATGCTTCGCCTCAGTCGTCAGGTACGGAGCCTGGCCGTGAGCCGCCGCGACACCCAGGTAGGGCCTATCACTCGGATCGAAGGCGATCGCATCCAATTTCGCATTAGCCGCCGCTGGAAGTCGCCCGGAGAAATACTGAACCCGACCCCGGCGCACACATGACTGTATGAACTGCCGACCGACGCCTGACGTCACATGACGCATATATTCGCTAAATATATGATTTTCACAATCAAACAGCAGAGATACATCCCCAGCATCCAACTTGCTCATCAATCGAACGACGTCTAGAAACGCATCATCGCCGCATTCTCCTGACAGGACGAACCAGCAACAGTCGATGGCAACGGCGTCAGTCACTGCGCCGCAGCCCTATTTGCGGCCGCCTTCGCAAGGAGCATGGTGTCTTCCCAGTCCTCCTCGAAAAAGCCCATCGGGAGCGCGCCATTGATCAGCCGCCCTAGTTCATCGACTCCAAGGCTGCGGACCCTGCCGTCGTCCACCACGACGACCGAGACGCTTTCGGACGGAATGACACCCTCAGCCACCCTTCGAAGCACTCGAATAAGAATGTGCTCACTGTGCGTCTCTACCAGGAGGCTCGCATCCTTTGACCCCAGAAGGTTCACGAGAACGTCGGCCAGGCGGCCTTGAGCGTCGGGGTGGAGGTGCAGTTCCGGCTGTTCGATCATGATCGTCGAGGACTTGCCTGCAGTCGCGACAGCTGCGATGACCGGGAGCACCTGCGAGACACCGAAGCCAACGTCCGTGAGGTTGTCCACCCTTCCCGTCACCGGATCTGTCAGCACGATGCCCACATAGCCTGGCGCCAAGTTGGACAGCGATACGTCCCTTGCCATCCCGAGATCACGCAACGCCTGTGACATGACCGCCTGGGCCTGCTTTTGTCTTTCCAGCAGATTCACCACGGAAGCCGTGGGGCTTTCCGGACTCAGTTGATCAATGCGGTAGGCGCGATCCGGCATGTCACGTAGCGGTCCAACGTAATGCAGGTCGCTGAAGACGTCCCCGACGGCATCCATAAGAAGGTAAAGGGTAAAGTCTCTCCCGCGATGACTCTGACCGGTCTTTGTAAGGCTAATCGATGCCTCGTCCAAAGGGAGTCGCCTGAGATTGCCGTAAGTCAACGGGAATGCAATGGTCTTTTTGTTTACCTGGCTTTCCATCGTGAAAGATTTCGGTCCTTTGCGCACAAAACTGAGCGACAGGTGGGGATCTTCCACGGCTCGAAACTTGATAGACGTGTATTGCGGGCGGCCCATCCGCTTGTTCCAGTGAAGAACCATGGTTAGTACCGTTCCGCGCATGAGTTTTTCTATGTCATCCGTGTAGAACGTTTTGGGATATGTACGTCTCCTGCCTTCACCGAAGTTCAGCGTAAGTTCGATCGTAACGTCACGGCTCAACTCACCACCGAAGGCGAATTCTCGATACGAACCGAAATCAACGAAGGGACCCGCAAGCGGCACGTCCTCGAACGTGGCAGCAGCCACCATCTGCTTCATTAAGAGCAGCGAGCGCAACAACGAGGTTTTGCCCGAACTGTTCTTCCCCAGAACGAGAGTCACCGGAGCGAGCCGAATATCTCCCGTATCTTCAAACCGCCTGAAATTCTTGAGACGGATCGACTGGATTGGGCCAGCTCCTGCGTTCGTCACGTCGTCCTCCACTTGCCTCAAGTTGCGCGGTGCCTCCTCCGCCCCGGAAAGAGACTATGCGCGACTGTCTCCGAACGCTCAGCATTCGTGATTCCTATGGGGGCGTATTGCGGGGTAGCGGGGTTGCCGGCCTGCGTGCCCCCGGCGACGAGGATGTTGAGCCCCGCAGCGACGGCGGCCCCGAGGAACGCGGCCGCCTGACGGGTCAGAGTGCCCAGCCCGACCAGGTCGTCGAGGTGGTTGGCGCGCACGACGAACTTTCGGATGTTGACGATCCAGTGCTGGCGGGTGATGTCCGGGATCGCGACGTGGAGCCGCGACCCGTCGGGCAGGACGGCGTCGACGAAAGGGCTGGACAGGTCGACCCGACGCCCGCTCGTCTTCAGCATGCGCTCGACGAGGTCGCGCACCCCGTCTGCGGTCAGCATCGTCGTGGTGAGCTCCGCCACCCCACCTCGCGCCACGAACACCTGCGACGGCTCGTTGATCCAGATCTCCTCGATCTCCGGGTCGTCGAAGTACTGCTGGAGCGGGCCGAACCCGGCGACGGCGTCCTTGACCGACTTCACGGCGTTCTCGAGGTCCGGAAGGGTCGGGAGCCCGCCGTGCAGCGACCTCTCGTCGTAGTCGGCGACGGCGTCCCGCACGAGCTTGTCGAGCTCGTGGGCGTCCCGCGCGGGATCCAGCCCGCCGCGGCGGATGAGCTCGCGCACCTCCGTCTCGACCGTGTCGACCGCGTCCATCGGACGTCCCCTCCCGCTCGCTCCACCCGTGATCCGCCCCCTCGACGAACCATCCACTCCGCAGATGCGGCGGATACTAGGGGGGATGGCGAGGGCGACGTCGGCCGTCATCCACAGGTGTGGATGGCGGACTCCGCGAGCTCGGTTGGCCGCCTAGCGTCGCGGGATGCGTTTGCACCTGACTGTCGCCACGTCGAGCCACGACGAGGGTCCAGGGGGCGCCAACCCCTGTCTGCGCGAGGTCGAGGTGTCTGCGCCGCAGGGCTCCACGGCGGCACAGCTCGCCGCGGCCCTGGCGGCTCATGTGGCCCCGGACAGGTCCCATCTCGCCCACTCGACGGGGTCCAACCACCTGACCGTCGGCGGCGTTCCGGTTGCCGATGACGCCCTGGTGGGCCGGGCCCCCCTCATGGACGGGACCGCCGTTTCGCTGGTCCGCGGTCCCGCTTCTCCCCGGAGCCGCCTCCCTGCTCGGCAGATCCCCGCCGTGCTCGCCGTGACCCACGGCCCCGATGCCGGGCGCACGCTGGCGCTCGACCCCGGCCGGTACACGATCGGCCGGTCGCCCGAGGCGGACCTGTGCCTGGCCGACCCTCAGCTGTCGCGGGTCCACGCGGAGGTGCTGGTGGGTCCGGACGGCATCAGCCTCCGGGACCACGGTTCGACCAACGGCACCCTCGTGCTCGACCAGCGGTCGGGCACCTCGGTGACCGGCAGCGTGTCCGGACTGCTCGTCCCCGGAGCAGCCGTCCGGCTGGGCGACACCCAGCTGCGTCTGCGTCCCACCCGCAGCCCTCCGGCGGCCTCGATCCAGACCAACGAGGGCACGAGGCTCGTCAACCCCCGCCCGAGGGTGCGGCCCGCTCTCGAGGCCATGGACTTCGAGCTGCCCTCGCCACCTGACGTCCCCCACCGCAGGCCCCTTCCCTGGCTGGCCGTGGCCCTCCCCGTCCCCGTGGCAGCCGTCATGGCCCTCGTCCTCGGACCGATGATGCTCGCCTTCGCACTGATGGGTCCGGTGTTGATGGTGGGCACGCACCTCAGTGACCGCATCGGGACCCGCCGCCGGTATGCCGCCGAGCTCGGTGGGTACGGGCGGCGCCTGGCCGAGGTCGAAGAGCGTGTGAGAGCCGCATGTGCACACGAAGCGCGCGAGCGGCACCATGCCTTGCCTGACCCTGCCGCGGTGCTCGCCATCGCCACCGACGCATCGGCTCGCTTGTGGGAGCGTCGTCGTGGAGACGATGACGTCCTGGCCGTGGCCATCGGCACGTGCAGCACACCCGCGGCAGTGCGGCTGCGGCGTCACGAGGGTGGACTGGCCGAGGCACCGCTGTTGGCCGACGTCCCCTGCGGTGTCGAGCTCGCAGCGCTGGGGGTGTTCGGGGTGTGCGGGCCGGAGGGCGTCATCTCAGGAGTGGCGCGGTCGCTCGTTGGCCAGCTCGCGGCCCTGCACTCGCCGCGCGACCTGTCCTTCGTGCTGCTGGTCAGTGCGCCGGAGGCCCTTGTCCGTTGGCAGTGGATGTCGCGGCTGCCGCATCTGCGCCACCCGGATGGCACTGCGCTGGCTGGCTCCGTGGCGGCGGTGGGTCAAGGCAGCGTCCCTGCGCTGGACGCAGTGCGGACACTGGCCGCCCTCGTGTCCAGCCGACAGGGACAGCGCCCGACGACGGGCTCGTGGAATGGCCCGTGGACCGTGGTCGTCGTCGACGGAGCCGCAGCCGTGCGGGCCGTGCCCGGCCTGGCGGACGTCCTGGCACGTGGACCGGATGTCGGGGTCGTCGTGCTGGCCCTGGCCGACGAGGAGCCGGCCCTGCCCCCCGAGACTCGCGGGGTCCTGGACCTGACCCACCCTGCCCGGCCCGTCCTCAAGGTCCCGGGGCACCGCCACGACCAGCTGATCGCCGACCAGGTCGGAGCGTGGTGGGCCGACCGCCTCAGCCGCGGCCTCGCGCAGCTGCGCGATGCGACCCCGCGGACGGTCGACGGAGACCTCCCGGCCTCGACGAGTCTGTCCCAGCTCCTGGCCGTCACCAGTCCGGCGTCAGTCGTGGCCCGGTGGACACAGCCGCGCGACGGCGTGGCCGTGCCGGTCGGCGCAACGACGCGAGGCCCCTGGCTCGTCGACCTCGCTGGCGACGGTCCGCATGTCCTGGTCGGCGGGACCACCGGGTCCGGCAAGTCGGAGTTCCTCAGATCGCTCGTCATCTCGCTCGCGTTCCACCACTCTCCGGACGACGTGACCTTCGTCCTGGTCGACTACAAGGGCGGGGCGGCATTTCGAGAGTGTGCAGACCTCCCCCACGCGATCGGCCTGGTCACTGATCTCGACGACCACCTGGCTGCACGGGCACTGGTGTCGTTGACGGCAGAGCTCCGCCGTCGCGAGCGCATCTTCGCGCAGGCGGGGGTCAGGGACTACTCCGAATACCGGCACCACAGCCTGCAGCCCTTGCCTCGCCTCGTGATCGTGGTCGACGAGTTCCGCGCGTTGGCCGAGGAGCTGCCGTCGTTCGTGGACGGCATGGTGCGGATCGCAGCGCTGGGCAGGTCCCTCGGAGTCCACCTCGTCCTGGCGACGCAGCGCCCGGCGGGCGTCGTGACGGCGGACATCAAGGCCAACGTCAACCTCCGCATCGCCCTGAGGGTGCGGGATCGGGCCGACTCGGAGGACGTCCTCGAGGCCTCGGACGCAGCCGCGCTCGACCCGACTCACCCCGGCCGCGGGTTCGCCAGAGTCGGAGGCGGGGAGCTGGTCGCCTTCCAGGCCGCGCACTGCGCAGCGCAGACGCCCTCGCCGGAGCCCACCGGGATCTCGGTCAGGTCGGCAGACTGGCTGGCTGCTCCACCCGAGCCACGAGCGGCCTCCGAGGCCGGGGTGGTGTCCTCCCAGCTGGCCGGGTTCGTGGCGTCGATCCGTGAGGCGGCACGGCTCACCACCACGTCAGACGGCCCGCCCGCGTGGCTCCCACCGCTGCCCACGACTCTCCACACCAGCGAACTGGCGCAGCCAGAATCGTTGCGGCGCAATGCCATCGGGTTGGTCGACCGTCCTGCCCGACAGACCCAGGAGCCGCTGGTCCTCGATCTCGACGGACCCGGTCAGTGGGCAGTCGTCGGGTCTGTCGGCAGCGGCCGCACCACAGCCCTCCAGACCATTTCGGCCGTGGTCACCTCACGCCTCGGACCCACCGATGTCCACCTGTATGCCGTGAGCGCCGGCGGGTTGGCCGACGTCGCCGACCTGCCGCACTGCGGCGCGCACGTGGCGCTTGATGACCTCGGACGACTGGAACGGTTGGTGGACCTGCTCGCCGCACGAGTGGCCGAGCGCCGCGGAAACGGGGTGGCCGACGATGCTTCGGTGCTGCTGCTGGTCGACGACTGGGAGCTGCTCGCCGCTCGCACCGACTCCCTGGAGCACCACGCCCTTACCGAACGGCTGCTCACCCTCATTCGCGAGGGAGACGGCGCCGGCCTGCGTGCGGTCCTGGCGGGTGACCGGTGCCTGCTGTCCGGTCGCGCCGCGAGCACGTTGACCCAACGCGTCCTGCTGCACGCGGCCGACCCGACCGACGCCCTGCTGGCCGGCATCTCACCGCAGTCTCTGCCCAAAAGCCCGGGGCCAGGTCGTGGCACGTGGTGCGATGGGGCCGAGGTGCAGCTCGCCACGGCCGTCGACCTGGTTCCGGTTGCGCCGACGGGCCTCCCGTCCGAGCTCGCCGGCCGGCGCGGGCTTCCGCCAAAGGTCGCAACCCTTCCACACAGCGTCGCCTTGGAGAGCGTCTGGTCGACCGGGGCGACGCCCTTGCAGGGCGAGGGCCCGGCGGGCGCTCGCGCCAGCGGCGATCTGGTCCTCTTCGGCATCGGCGGAGACGACGCGGCCCCGGTGGGCCTCAGCCCCACCCGTGATGGTCGCCGTTGGCTTGTCGCGGGACCGAGTGGGAGTGGCGTCTCCACCGCCCTCACGGCGATTGCGCAGTCCCTGCTCCGGGCCCGCCGCAGCGTTGCCATCGTGACCCTGCGGTCGGGTCCGCTGGACGAGCTGCGCCGGGCGGTCGGCGTCGAAGCCTGGAGCGATGGGATCTCGGTCGACGATCTGGTCGGTGCGCGCGAGGCCCACCCGGACCTGTGTGTCGTCGTGGACGGCGCGGACGAACTGCTCGACACCCCACCGGACCCGGTGCTCCGCGAGATCGGTCGACTCGCGGATCGCGATGGTGGGCTGCTGGTCGTGGGGGCCAACTCGTCGAACCTCGTGACGCAGTACCGCGGGGTGGCCGTCGAGGCGGGTCGACACCGGACCGGGGTCCTGCTTCGCCCCAGCTCCATCGCGGACGCCGACCTCTTCGGGCTGCGGGTCCGCGTTGACCGCGATGCACCTCCCGGACGCGGTCACCTGGTCAGACGCGCCGGCGTGACCCCACTCCAAGTCGCACTGGCCGCTCGGGCGTGACCGCGCTCCAGGCGCCCAGCCGCCTCCCGCCGCACACCCACCACAACGGAGCCGGGCAAAGATAGCGTATTGGTCTGGGCAGTCACAGCCAGTCACTTTCCTAGCTATGCCCTTGCTCCTATGCTGTATTCGCCGATTCAGCGTCGACTCCCGACGCGGGCCAAGGATCAACCGGGGAAAATGAAGTGGACCAGCAACGCCTCAACAGAGAATGTCTGTTCGGATCACCGTGTACGGCAAGGGCGGATACACGTACACGGGAGCCAATGCATGAGGGGGCGCCTCATCCGCCTGGCTCTCCTCGTACTGGCCTTCATCCTCCTGTTGTCCGCCCTGGGGGGGCAGCGTGGGCGTGGTCGAGCTGGGCGTGCTCGGCCTGTTGCTGGCAGCCAGCGGCCTCGTCATCATGCGGCCGCGTCGCAGGGACAGGGGATGCTCTGACCTCACCCGGCGGGACTCCGATGAGGCTCGATGCCGCGCGGTGGTCTCACCCCCGCAGTGAGCGCCGCGGCGCTCCTCGCCAGTGCCCTCGCGTGCACCGGCGAGGAGCCCGCCGACCCGCCCCATGATGGGCCGTAACGCCTGCGTGGGGAGGTTGGGACCGTCTGCATTCCGGCCGGCTCGGCCATCGACTTCACGCTTGCACTCGACGCCGTTCGGAACAGCACCAACGCCGAGATCACGGTCGATCAGGTTCGCCTGGTTGACACGGATAACGCCACCATGGTGGTGGCGTACCTCGCCCCGATCGTCGACAGGACGCTCATGGGTGCCGTGCCCGGCTGGCCGCCACAGCGGACAACGCGTGCGGCGTTCGAGCAGAAGGTGTCCGTCCCTGCGACCGTGTCCGCTGAATCAGACGCGAACCTCGTGGTTCACGTGATGGCAGTTGCCCCAGCGGAAATCAAGGCCGTTGAAGTCACCTACAAGAGCGATGGAAAGCACCTACGAGTACGAAGCACCACCAGTCTCGCGATCCGTGAAACCTGCTTCTAGCGGGGAACGATTGTCGCTCCTAGCTCGGGCTGGTGTCGCTGTCGGTGGCCATGCCCTCGGCCCGCGCGGCGCCGGCGGACACCAGCCCCGTCAGGGCGACGAGTCCGACCAGCGCGCCGATGAGGCCGCGACCACCCTGGAACAGTCCCCAGGCCACGGGCAGGAGCAGCAGGCTCCAGACGATCGTCGGAGTGTTCGGCCAGTCGGCGCCCCGGAGCCAGGACCGCGCCAGGAACCCGAGCGCCACCGCGAAGAGCGCGATCAACACGACGGACATGACGACCCGGGTCGCGTCGTCGCTGCCCCCCTGCGAGAGCTCCCACAGATAGAAGCCACAGAACCCCAGCAGCACCAGGGCCTGCAGACCGCAGACCGCAGCCGCGGTCAGCCGCATGGCGTCGCGACGCGGCGGCCCGGTGGTCGGGCTCGGGCTGGCGGCGCGGTCGTCGGGAGTGCTCACGCCCCAAGGCTAGGCCCCCGCACAGCGGGCGGAGGCAGGGAGGCGACCACCCCGGCATACAGGGGCGAGACGCCGCAAGACGCACGCCAGGGCACGCAGATGACGCCAAGCCCGTGTGACCAATACCTCACGGCAATGCGGCCGTTACCTGCTCGTAGCCCTTCCCGGATTCGCGCGCATCTGTGACTCTTGGAACAGAAACGCCGGACGACCCGTTGGCAGAAGTGCGCCACGAGCACCACAATGGGCGCGACTGCGTTTCACCCTGTGCAGAAATGGGCGGTTTCGGCTGCCCCCGACTCTCAGGCGCAAGACCCCCGCACACCCCGCAACGATGCGCCGTGCCGTGAGGTCCGCACCCTGGGCCCACGCCACGGGCGCGACCCCCCCTGCAACAAGGAGCACGAACAAATGGACTGGCGCGACCGCGCTGCCTGCCTCGAAGAGGACCCTGAGCTGTTCTTCCCGATCGGGAACACGGGCCCAGCGATCCTGCAGATCGAGGAGGCCAAGGCTGTGTGCCGCCGCTGCGAAGTGGTGGACGTCTGCCTGAAGTGGGCCATCGAGTCCGGCCAGGATGCTGGCGTCTGGGGTGGCATGTCCGAGGACGAGCGCCGCGCCCTCAAGCGCCGGAACGCTCGCGCCCGCCGCGCCGGCTGAGGCGCGACCCCGCCATACCCCTCGGCGTCCTGACGCCACGACTCCCGCGCGTGCAGACGCCAAGGCTCCCTGGCGTCCCTGACGCCACCGCTCTCGAGCACCCTGACACGCCGTCGACCCCGAACCTCACGCCTCAGGCGAGTCCGACTGCATCGACCCCTCGCGACTGACCGGCCGGAGCCGGGCGACGAACCGCACGGTGGTTCCGCGCGGCTTCGCCGCCTCCCAGGCGATCCGGCCCCGCAGGTCCTGGACCAGCGACTGCACGATCTGGGTGCCGAGGCCGGAAGTGCCCGGCGTGAACCCGTCGGGCAGCCCCGCACCGTCGTCCGTGATGGTGACGGTCAGCAGCTCGTCGCCCTCGGACTCGGAGCTGCGTGCGGCCGTCACGGTGATGGTGCCGCCGTCGGTGTGGGCCAGGCCGTGCTCGACGGCGTTCTGGACGAGCTCGGACATGATCATCGCCATCGCCGTCGCGTCCTCGGCCCGCAGCGTGCCGAACGACCCGTTCACGCTGGTGGTGATGGGGTGCTCCACCTTGGCCACCTCGGTGATGGCCTGAAGCCCGCGGACCGCGATGTCGTCGAAGTCGACGGTCTCGTCGAACCCCGTGCTGAGCGTCTCGTGCACCAGGGCGATCACCCCGACCCGGCGCACCGCCTCGTCGAGGGCCACCCGCCCGGCCTCCCCCGCCGGCAGCCGCCGGGCCTGGAGCCGGAGCAGGGCCGCGACGGTCTGGAGGTTGTTCTTCACCCGGTGGTGGATCTCGCGGATCGTCGCGTCCTTGGTGATCAGCTCACGTTCGCGGCGGCGCAGCTCCGAGACGTCGCGCAGCAGCAGCAGCGCACCGACGCGCGTGCCACCCTCAGTGATCGGGATGGCGCGCATCGACACGCTCGCGCCGCGGCTCGTGACCTCGGTGCGCCAGGGGGCCCGACCCGTGACCACCAGCGCCAGCGACTCGTCGACCGGCGACTCGTCGCGCAGCAGGTCGGACACGACCTTGGCCAGCAGCTCGCCGATGACGTCGCCGACGTGCCCGAGCCGGTGCACCGCCGAGAGGGCGTTGGGGCTCGCGTACGACACGATCCCGTTGACGTCCAGGCGCATCACGCCATCACCGACACGGGGTGCACCGCGCCGCTGCCCCGTGGGGGCCGAGGCGTGCGGGAACTCCCCCGCCGCGATCATCCGCGCGATCGCGTCCGCGAGCGCGAGATAGGTCAGCTCCAGCCTGCTCGGGGTTCGCATCGCCGCGAGGTTCGTATGACGGGTGATCACCGCGAGCGGGCGCCCGCCCCGCACGACCGGGATGGCCTCCTCGCGGACGGGCATGTCGTCTCGGAAGATCGGGTCCTTCTGCCGCACGATCCGCCGGTCGAGGTAGGCCTGGTCGAGCAGCGACTGGCGACCGCGGTGCGTGCGCCGACCGACGACGTCCTCGAAGAAGACCATCTGACCGGTCGTGGGTCGCACGTGGGCGACGGCGAGCCAGCCCTCGAGTCCGCCCGGGACCCACAGGACGAGGTCGGCGAACGACAGGTCCGAGATCAGCTGCCAGTCCCCGACGAGGAGGTGCAGCCACTCGGCCTCGGCCGGCTCCAGGTCCGTGGCCGAGTGGAGGACCTCTTGCAGGGTGGGCACGGCGCCAGCCTAGGTGACCTGCTCAGTCGACGTGGACCTCGTCCCCCACGGTGAGCGTCCCCTGGGCGAGGACGTCGGCATAGACGCCCGCCAGCAGGTCGTGGTGGTCGCTGATGGCGCGCAGCATGCCGGGCCGCTCGGCCAGCCCGACCTGCGAGACCCCCACCATCCGACACCGCACGATCGGCTCCTGGACCACCAGGCGCACTCCCCCGATGGTGACCTTCCGCCCGCACCAGGCCTCCTCGACATACGGCACCTGGGTCTCGACCACGACGTTGGCGCGCAGGTGACGCGGGTCGAGCCGCCGGCCGTCGCCCTCGAGCCGACCGAGCGCGACGAGTGTGGCCGTGCCGACGAGCGACAGCACGGCAGCGTCCTGGTGGGACACCTCGGTGGACCGCCGCAGGGCAACGGGCTCCCCGAAGTGCTCCGAGAGCCTGTCGTCGGCGCCGGGCTGGCCCGCGACAACCCGGTCGCCGTGTGGCAGCCGCACCACCGTGACGTCGCCCTCACGGGTGGCGACCAGCCCGAACACCGGGTCCATCCGGCGGAACCGCCGCGAGTGCTTGCCGCTGGCGAGCTTGCCGTCCGTGCCGTAGACGGCCCACTCCCGGTCGCCCACCAGACCCGCCTCCTCGACGGTGACGGACGAGAGCTGCTCCCCACCCATCGACTTCACCGGGTACCGGTGCAGCGCCAGCACGCGACCGCGGCGCTGCGGTGGTCCGGAGGAGTCGGGCGACATCGGGCCAGCGTAGTTGCGCCGCGTCGGGTGGTGGCCGCGTTAGTCTCCCCGTCCATGAGCGAGCACCCCGCCCCGCCACCCGCGCCCGGCCAGCCCGGCCAGCCCGGCCAGCCCGCCCCGTGGCCGCCTGCACCGCCCGGCCACCCCGCGGCACCCGTACCGACGGGCGTCATCCGGCTGACGATCCAGGGGTCGATGTGGACCTCCAACGCGATCACGCCGTCGGTGCGGATCAACGGCTACCCGGTGCCGTCGCGCTACGGCACGCAGGACCTCGTCGTGTGGGCCGGACCGAACCACCTCGACATGGAGACCCAGTGGATGCGGACCTACGGTCAGGCCGCGCTGGACACCACGGTCGCGCCCGGCCAGGTCGTGGAGGTCTGGTACGCCTCGCCGTGGCACCAGTTCCGCCGTGGCGACATCGGGTTCACCAAGCAGACCCGGGGCGGGGTCGGCTGCCTGATCCTGTTCCTCGCGGTGATCGCCGTGTGCTTCGTGCTGCCGATCCTCGGCGGCATCTTCGGCTCCTGACCCGCTGATGATGCCCGCCCCGGCGACCCAGGTCCCCGGCGGCAGCACCCCATCACGACGTCGCGGCACCGCTCCTGATCACCGAGCGCAGCGTCCGCAGCGCGACCGACAGGGCCGCGATGTTGGGCTTGTCCAGCCGCTCGATGCCGGACAGGGCCGTGCGCGCCCGGGTCAGCGACTCGGCGTTGGCCTTGGCCCACTGCTCGTAACGGTGCACGCCGTCGGTGCCCGGGGTGGAGGCGTCCATGACCGAGCGCACCAGGCTCTCCAGCACGGCATACAGGTCGTCGCGCAGCGCACCACGCGCCAGGGCGTCCCACCGGTCGTCGCGCGGCAGGTTGGTGACGCGCGTGAGCATCCCGTCGACCCCGAACCGCTCGGAGAGCAGGAAGTACAGCGGCGCGACCTCGGCCGGTGGCTCGCCGGTGTCGGTGGCGATGTCGACGATGTCGAGCAATGAGAACTGGTCGAGCAGGCTCGCGGCTCGGTGCGCCAGCTCCTCGGGGACGCCGACCTTCTCGAGGCCGGCGGCGTTGCGCTGCAAGCGCTTGAGCTCGGTGCCCTTGAGCAGGGTCGAGATCTGCGGGGCGAACTCGCGCACCACCGAGCCGAACCGTGCGACCTCGCCAGCGACGTCGAGGTGCGACGGCCGTGAGGTGAGGAACCAGCGGATGGAGCGGTCGATGAGCCGGCGGAACTCGAGGTAGAGCTGGCTCTGCACCTCGGTGGACACGACGTTGTCGAGGGCCTCGATCTCGCGGACGAAGCTCGGCAGGTCGAAGATCTCGCGGCAGACCACGAAGGCCCGGGCGATCTGCTCCGGCGTCGCCCCGGTCTCCTCCATCGCGCGGAACGCGAAGGTGATGCCACCGCGGTTGACCATCGAGTTGACCACGGAGTTCGTGACGATCTCACGGCGCAGCGGGTGCTGGGCCAGCTCGCCGGCGAACTGCTCACGCAGCGCGGCGGGGAAGTAGTCGACCAGCGTCTGCTGGAACCACGGGTCGTCGGGCAGCTCCGTCGGCAGCAGGTCCTCCTTGAGGGCCAGCTTCGCGTAGGCGACGAGCACCGAGAACTCCGGGGACTTCAAGCCCAGGCCGTCGGCGAACCGCTCGTCGATCACGGCGTCGGTCGGCAGGAACTCCAGCGCCCGGTCGAGGTCGCCGCGCTCCTCGAGCCAATGGATCAGCCGCTGGTGCACCGGCAGCATCGGGTGCTCCTGGGCGCGCGCGTTGCCCAGCAGGACGTTCTGCTCGTAGTTGTCGCGCAGCACCTGGGCGGCGACGTCGTCGGTCATCGACGCGAGCAACGTATTGCGCTGCTTGAGCGTCATGTCGCCGCTCTTGACCAGGGCGGTCAGCAGGATCTTGATGTTGACCTCGTGGTCAGAGGTGTCGACCCCCGCCGAGTTGTCGATCGCGTCCGTGTTGACGCGGACGCCGTGCAGGGACGCCTCGATGCGACCGAGCTGCGACAGCCCGAGGTTGCCGCCCTCGCCGACCACCTTGCAGCGCAGGTCGGCGCCGTTGACGCGGATGGCGTCGTTGGCGCGGTCACCGATGTCGGCGTTCGTCTCGGAGCCGGCCTTGACGTAGGTGCCGATGCCGCCGTTCCACAGCAGGTCGACCGGCGACTGGAGGATGGCCTTCATGAGGTCAGCCGGCGTCATGCTCGTGACGTTCTTGGCGAGCCCCAGGGCCGTGGCCATCTCGGGGGTGATGGCGATCGACTTGAGCGAGCGCTCGAAGACGCCACCGCCCGCCGAGATCAGCGACGTGTCGTAGTCGGCCCACGACGAACGGGGCAGCTCGAACAGCCGCTGGCGCTCCGGGAAGCTCGTGGCCGCAACGGGATCCGGGTCGATGAAGATGTGCCGGTGGTCGAACGCGGCCACCAGCCGGATGTGCTCGGACAGCAGCATGCCGTTGCCGAACACGTCACCAGACATGTCGCCGATGCCGACGGCGGTGAAGTCCTCTGTCTGGGTGTCGTGACCCATCTCGCGGAAGTGCCGCTTGACCGACTCCCACGCACCCCGGGCCGTGATGCCCATGGCCTTGTGGTCATAGCCTGCCGAGCCGCCGGAGGCGAACGCGTCGTCGAGCCAGAAGCCGTAGGACTGCGCCACGCCGTTGGCGATGTCTGAGAACGTCGCCGTGCCCTTGTCGGCCGCGACCACGAGGTAGGGATCGTCGTCGTCGTGGCGCACCACCGAGGCGGGCGGCACGATGGTGCTGCCGTCGCGGTTGTCGGTGACGTCGAGCAGACCCGAGATGAAGACCTTGTAGGACCCGATGCCCTCGGCCAGCCACGCGTCACGGTCGACCGCGGGGTCGGGCAGCTGCTTGGCGAAGAAGCCGCCCTTGGAGCCGGTCGGCACGATCACGGCGTTCTTGACCATCTGGGCCTTCACCAGCCCGAGGACCTCGGTGCGGAAGTCCTCGCGCCGGTCGGACCAGCGCAGCCCGCCGCGGGCGACGGGGCCGAAGCGCAGGTGGACGCCCTCGACGCGCGGGGAGTACACGAAGATCTCGAACTGCGGCCGCGGGGCCGGCAGGTCGGGCACGGCCTTGGGGTTGAGCTTGATCGACACGTACGGCTTCGGCTGGCCCTGCTCGTCGGACTGGTAGAAGTTCGTGCGCAGCGTCGCCGTGATGACCCCGAGGAAGGCCCGGATGATGCGGTCGTGGTCGAGGCTCTTGACCGCGTCGAGGCCCTTCGTGATCCGTTCGCACAGGGCCGCCACGGCGGCCTCCCGCGCCGAACCCGACGCGGGCTCGGACGCAGAACCCGACGCGGGCTCGGACGCAGGACCCGGCCCGGCGGCATACCGGCTGGGGTCGAAACGGGTCTCGAACAGCTCGACGAGCGTGCCCGCGAGGGTCTGGTTGGAGGCGAGCGCCGACTCGACGTAGTCCTGCGAGAACGTCGACCCGGTCTGGCGCAGGTACTTGGCGACGGTGCGCAGGATGACGACCTGCCGCCAGGTCAGCCCGGCGCCGAGGACGAGCATGTTGAAGCCGTCGCTCTCGGCGCGGCCGTCCCACACGGCACCGACCGCGTCCTGGAACAGCTCGCGAGCCCGGTCGCGACCGCCCTCGGACCACACCTTGTCGTTGTGCACGCGCAGGCCGAAGTCATAGACCCACAGCCGCACACCGTCGCCGCGCTCGATCTCGTAGGGCCGCTCGTCGACGACCTCGACGCCCATGTGCGTGAACATCGGCAGGACCGCCGTGAGGGACAAGGGGCTGCGGCGGTAGAGCTTGAAGCGCCGCTCCCCCGCGGGCGCACCGGGCTCCTGGTACATGTTGAGCCCGGTGGCTTCGTCGGTCTCGAGGGAGTCCATGTGCCGGATGTCGGCGACGCCGATGCGGGGGGTGAAGTCCTCCTTGTAGGCCTCGGGGAAGGCCCGGCCGTAGAGACCGGCGAGCCGGGCCGCCTGCTCCTCGCCGTGCTCACCGCGGGCGGCCTCGGCGAGGTCCTCGTCCCAGGTGCGGGTCGCGTCGACGAGCTGGCGCTCGAGGACGGCCTCGTCGATCGACGGGATGGACTCACCCGAGGGGACGCGCACCACGAAGTGCAGCCGCGCCAGCACCGACTCGGAGACACGGGTCGTGTAGTCGACCGTCGCGCCCGGGAACGCCTGTCGCAGAATGGATTCCATCTTGAGGCGGACCGCAGTGTTGTAGCGGTCGCGCGGGATGTAGACGAGGCAGGACACGAACCGGCCGAACCGGTCGCGACGCAGGAACAGCTTGGTCTTGCGGCGCTCCTGCAGGTGCAGGACGGCGGTCGCGTTGTCGTAGAGCGACTCCTCGTCGGCCTGGAAGAGCTCGTCGCGCGGGTAGTTCTCGAGGACCTCGAGCAGGTCCTTGCCGGAGTGCGAGTCGGGCAGGAAGCCGGTGCGCTGGAAGATCGCGTCGACCTTGTCGCGCAACACCGGGACACGGGTCACCGACTCGGTGTAGGCGCTGGAGGTGAACAGGCCGAGGAAGCGCTTCTCGCCAGTGACCTGGCCGTCGTCGTCGAACTGCTTGACGCTCACGTAGTCGAGGTAGGTGTTGCGGTGCACCGTCGCCCGCGAGTTGGCCTTGGTGATGATGAGCAGCTCGGGAGCCCGCGCCACGGATCGTGCCTGCTCGCTCAGCGTCACCCCGTCGCCCGTGCGGTCGTAGCGCAGCAGTCCGAGTCCGGTGCCCTGCACGGCCTCGAGGCGGTCGGCGTCCGTCCCCCGGTTGAGGGCGTACTCGCGGTAGCCCAGGAACGTGAAGTGGTTGTCGGCGAGCCACTCGAGCAGGCCGCGGGCCTGCTCGACCTCGGCGGCCGGTATGCCGTGCGGCGGCTGCGCGGCGAGCTCCTGCGCGAGGCGCGAGCACGTGGCCTTCATCTTGGGCCAGTCCTCGACCGCCTCACGGACGTTGCCGAGCACGCTGCGCAGGTTGTCGGCGACCTCGTCGCGCTCGGCGGCGACGCTCTCGCGGTCGATCTCCAGGTGGATCCACGACTCCCGGCCGACCCCGAAACCGTCCGCGTCACCTGCAGCGCCCTCCGAGGCGCCGCCGTCCAGGACGATCTCCTCGAGCTCGCCCGCGGCGTCGCGTCGGACCTGCATCGTCGGGTGGACGACGAGGTGCACCGCGCGCTCCATGCGCTGCAGCTCCGAGCTCACCGAGTCGACGAGGAACGGCATGTCGTCGGTCACGACCTGGACGACGGTGTGCCCGCTCGCCCAGCCCTGCTCCTCGACCTCGGGGTTGAAGACCTCGACCTTGGCGGTGCCGACCGGGCGCGACTGCGCGAGCTCGCGGTGGGCGAGGGCAGCGCCGAGCAGGTCCTCGGCTGCCCGGGCCAGGAGGTCCTCGGTGGCCACGTGGCGGTAGTACGCGGTGAGGAACTCCTCGAGCGTGCCCCCCGCGCCCCCCGGGCCGGATGACCAGCCGTGGTCCGCGAGCTCCGCGGCCGATCGCAACAGTTGCTGACGGGACTGCTCCAGCGACGCAGACATGACGGTCGAGTTCATCCTCACGTGGTTGACGCACCGTGGTGATCCACACGCCGCACCTCGTCGTGCGACGCCCCCCGAGACTATCGCTCGACGAGGCACCCCGGACACGGGGCCAGAGCAAGCGCGGGACCGCACAGGCGAGCACGCTGCATACCACGTTCGGAGGGGCTTTGGGGAGTTGCGTTCTCGCAGGTCAGACTAGGTTTTCACCCCAATCTGTGGTGAGGTGGTCGGCGCAACACATATCCAGTACAGAAGGAGTCCCCCGTGATCATCCTCGGTCTGATCTTGCTGATCATCGGCCTGGTGGCGAGCATCGCCATCCTCAAGACGATCGGCATCATCCTGCTCGTCATCGGCATCATCCTCGCGCTCATCGGCGCGCTGGGTAACGGCATCGGTGGACGAAAGCACTGGTACTGATCGAGCCGTAGCACGGCTCGAGCCTGACGTCGACGGCCCCCGCCGGTACCCCTTTGTGGGTATCCGCGGGGGCCGTCCGCGTCCTCTCACTACAGTGACGGGTATGCCGCCAGCACCGGTCTCCCCCGACCGTCTCCTCGCGCTGAGCAGCGCGTTGGCACCCCTGCGCGGGTGCGCGCGCTCGGGCGCCGACGAGGTGCTCGGGCTGTACCCCGAGGTGGGTGGGCGAGCACCCCAGGCCTCGGTGGAGGCGTGCCTGGACCAGGTGGCCGAGCTGCTGCGGGCTCTCGACTCCGCGACCAGCGAGCTTGCCGACCAGCTGCGGATCGTGGCCACCCCGTTCAGCGACACAGGGACCAGTGACATCGGGACCAGTGACACCGGGACCAGCGACGTCGGGACCAGCGAGCGGATGGCACTCGGCGACGCACGGTGGCGGCTGGCATGACGGACGCGATTGCCGGCGACCCGGCCTCCTGCTCGCAGGCCGGCGGTGCCCTGCGCCGGCTCGCAGCCGCCTTGCGCGGCACGAGCCGGCCCGCGCACGAGGCCTTCGCAGCCGACCCCGGCCATCGCCCGAGCCGCGTCGAGGTCACGGCCCGTCGGCGCATGGTCTCGGTCGACGCTGCTGTCGCCTCGACCAGCGTCGTGCTGGACCGCGTCGGGACGGCCCTGCAGGAGCACGCGACCGAGCTGGCTCACGCCGTGGCCGCCGGTCGGCAGCTGACGGCCCGGGCGCAGGCCCTCGGGCTCGAGGTCGTCGACGGGGCGGTAGTCCCGGCCTGGGGGGTCACGGGCGTCGCCGACAGTGCTGCCGTAGCCGCCCGCGACACCACCGCCGCCGCGCTGCAGGCCGAGCTCGACGCGCTGCGCGGCGCGGTCACCGCCCGTGGCGAACAGCTCGCCGCGCTGGCGGATGACGCCCGGCACACCCTCGCGAGCCAGACGACGGCCCTGCGGCGATGACCACCATCGACCTCAACGCCGACCTCGGCGAGTCGTTCGGGCGCTGGACCCTCGGTGACGACACGGCGATGCTCGACGTCGTCACGAGCGCCAACGTCGCGTGCGGGTTCCACGCGGGTGACCCCACGGTGCTCGCCCGGGTGTGCCGAGAGGCCGCAGCCGCGGGGGTGGCTGTCGGTGCGCAGGTCGGCTACCGCGACCTGGCCGGCTTCGGACGTCGCTTCATCGACGTCGCCCCCGTCGACCTCACGGCAGACGTGATCTACCAGGTCGGCGCCCTCGACGCCCTCGCCCGGGCGGCCGGCACCAGCGTCTCGTACGTCAAGCCGCACGGCGCCCTCTACAACACCGTCGTCCACCACGAGGGACAGGCCGCAGCGCTGGTCGCGGCGATCGTCGCCCTCGACCCGTCTCTCCCGCTGCTCGGGCTTCCCGGGTCGGCGTCGCAGCGGCTGGCCGAGGAGGCCGGGCTGCGCACCGTCGCAGAGGCGTTCCTCGACCGCGGCTACCGGCCCGACGGCACCCTGGTGCCGCGATCCGAGGCAGGCGCGGTCCTGCGCGACCCCGAGACCGTGTCGGCGCGGGCCGTGCGCATGGTCCTCGAGGGAAGTGTCCTCGCCGTCGACGGCACCCCGGTCCCACTGACGGTGCAGTCGCTGTGCGTCCACGGCGACTCCCCCGGCGCCGTGTCGATGGCCGAGTCGGTCCGCGCGGCCCTCGAGGCGGCCGGGGTGGGCCTGGCGTCCTTCACGGACACGACGCAGGGTCGACGGAGCGGCTGATGCCTGCGCGGGTGCTGCCGTGCGGTGAGCGGGCGTTGCTCGTCGAGGTGGGCTCGCTCACCGACGTCCTGGCCCTGCGACACGAGCTCTGGGAGGTCGACCGGCCGGCTGGACTCGTCGATGCGGTGCCGGGTGCGTGCACGCTGCTGCTGGTCGCCGACACCGCAGCAGGGCTCACGGCCGTGTCCTCGAGCCTGGCCAGGACTTTGAAGGATCTGCCACGTCCTGGTGTGGACGATCCTGCAAAGACCCCGGGGGCGACGGGACAAGGAGCCGCAGCCACCGCTGTCGAGGTCGCCGTCAGCTATGACGGCCCGGACCTCGACGAGGTCGCCCGCCTCACCGGGCTCTCGCCGGCCGAGGTCGTGGCGGCCCACACCGGGACCTCGTGGCAGGTCGGGTTCGGTGGCTTCGCGCCGGGGTTCGCCTACCTCGTCGGCGGCGACCCCCGCCTCCAGGTGGCCCGGCGACCGACCCCTCGCGCCTCCGTCCCCGCGGGCTCCGTCGGGCTGGCCGGGGAGTTCAGCGGCATCTACCCGCGGGCGTCGCCCGGCGGCTGGCAGCTCATCGGACACACCGACGCCGTCCTGTGGGACCTCGACCGCGACCCACCCGCGCTCCTCCAGCCGGGAGCAATGGTGCGGTTCGTGGACGCCGGGCGGGGCGCATGAGCGGGCTCGAAGGCGCCTCTGCCGACACGCACGCCCACGGCGCGCGCCCGGCATACGCGCACCTGGAGGTGATCGACCCCGGGAGCCTCACCCTCGTCGAGGACCTCGGTCGACCCGGGTATGCCGCCATGGGCGTCAGCCCGTCCGGCGCCGCCGATCGGGGCTCGTTCGCCCTCGGGGCACGCCTGCTCGGCCAGGACACGGACCGTGCCGCCCTGGAGTGCCACCTCGGCGGGCTCGCCCTGCGCGCGCACGGCAGCGTGACCATCGCCATCACCGGCGCGACCGCCCCCGCGACGGTCGACGGCGTCGCCGCACCGCAGGCGGCACCCCTGCTGTTGCGTGACGGCTCGGTGCTGCGACTGGGCCGCCCAAGCGCAGGACTGCGCACGTACGTCAGCGTGCGCGGCGGGGTCGACGAGGCGCCTGTGCTCGGATCCCGTTCGTACGACACGCTTTCCGGAATCGGCCCGCCCCCTCTGGTGCCCGGCCGGATGCTCCCTGTGGGCACACCGTCCGGGAGCCCACTCGTCGATGTCGCGCCTGTCAGGTCGCTGCCCCACGGGATCGTCGACCTGGCCATGACGCCGGGGCCGCGCACCGACTGGCTCGCAGACCCGGCGTCCCTGACCGCCGCCGACTGGACGGTCGGCGCCGACAGCGACCGGGTGGGAGTCCGCCTCGAAGGTGGCCCCTTACGCCGCGCGCCGTGGTGCGAGGAGCTCGAGCTGCCCAGCGAGGGAGTCGTCCGAGGAGCCGTGCAGCTACCGGCCGACGGTCGGCCGGTCGCCTTCCTCGCGGACCACCCGGTCACCGGGGGCTACCCGGTCGTCGCGGTCCTCACTGCGGCGGCCACGGACCGGCTCGCCCAGCTCGTGCCCGGCCAGCAGGTGCGGCTGCGCCTCGACGCATCGCGGCGCGGGCCGTGACCTGACTACGCTGACGACTCTGCCACTGCCGCCCCAGCAACAGCCCCTGTGATGAGGAGAGACGCATGAAGATCGCGAAGACGATCGAGTACGCCGCGACCCCCGACGAGGTCTTTGCCGTCCTGTCCGACGCCAGCTTCCAGGAAGCCAAGTGCGAGGCCACGGCCGCCATCAAGCACAGCGCGAGCGTCAAGACCGTCGGCGACCGCACCGTCATCACGACCGAGCGGATCCTGCCCAGCGACGGCCTGCCCGACTTCGCGAAGTCGATGGTCGGCGAGACCCTCAAGGTGACCGAGACCCAGGACTGGGGCCCGGCCTCCGACGACGGCAGCCGTCAGGGCACCGTCGAGATGGGGGTGGCCGGTGCCCCCATCTCGCTCAAGGGCACCATGTCGCTCAAGCCCGGTGGTGCCGGCACGATCGAGGCGCTCGACTCCGAGCTCAAGGCCAAGGTGCCGCTGATCGGCGGCAAGATCGAGAAGGCCGCAGCGCCGCCCATCGAGGAGGCCATCGACATCGAGGGCCAGACCGCCATGGAGTGGCTCGCGCGCTGACCGTTCGCGCGCCCCGCCTCGTCGCGGGTTGGGCGCCCTCGGGCCTCCATCCGCCCCTCCGCTTCGCTCCGGGGCTCCCGCCAGGCCCTCCACGGCCCTCCGGGCGCCCCACCCGCTCCTCCTATGCGGTGAGCAGCACTGCGGGGGTCAGCCCATGTGGGGGTAGGCGTGCGAGGTCGGCGGGCTGAACGTCTCCTTGATCGAGCGCGCGCTGGTCCAGCGCAGCAGGTTCTGGGCGGCCCCGGCCTTGTCGTTGGTGCCCGACGCCCGTCCGCCGCCGAACGGCTGCTGGCCGACGACCGCGCCGGTCGGCTTGTCGTTGATGTAGAAGTTGCCGGCCGCGAAGCGCAGCCGCGACGTCGCGTCGGCGATGGCGTAGCGGTCCTGCGCGATGATCGCGCCGGTGAGGCCGAAGGGGGCGAACGACTCCATCTGGTCGAGCACCTTGTCGTACTGGCGGTCGGGGTAGACGTGGACGGACAGGATCGGGCCGAAGTACTCGGTCCGGAACGACTCGTCGGCCGGGTCGTCGATCTCGAGGATGGTGGGACGGACGAACCAGCCCTCGGTGTCGTCGTAGGTGCCACCGGCGACCACGTCGACGCCAGCCGTGGCGTGCGCCCGGTCGATGGCTGCGCTGTGCTTGGCGTAGGCCCGCTCGTCGATGACGGCGCCCATGAAGTTGGACAGGTCGGTGACGTCGCCCTGGCTCAGGCCGTTGGTGATCGACACGAGGTCGGCCTTGATCTTCTTCCACAGTGAACGCGGGACGTAGGCACGTGAAGCAGCTGAGCACTTCTGGCCCTGGTACTCGAAGGCGCCGCGGATCATGGCCGTCCGCAACACATCCGGGTCTGCGGACGGGTGGGCGAGGATGAAGTCCTTGCCCCCGGTCTCGCCGACCAGGCGCGGATAGCTGCGGTAGCTCGCCAGGTTGGCGCCGACCTCCTGCCAGAGGTGCTGGAACGTCGGCGTCGAGCCCGTGAAGTGGATGCCGGCGAGGTCGCGGTCGGCGAGCGCCACCTTGGAGACGTTGAGCCCGTCACCGGTCACCATGTTGATGACGCCGGGCGGCATCCCCGCCTCCTCCAGCAGCGACATCGTCAGGTGGGCCGCGAACTGCTGCGTCGGGCTCGGCTTCCAGACGACGGTGTTGCCCATGAGGGCCGGAGCAGTGGGCAGGTTGCCGGCGATGGCCGTGAAGTTGAAGGGCGTGATCGCGTAGACGAAGCCCTCGAGCGGCCGGTGGTCGGTGCGGTTCCAGATGCCCTTGGCGTTGAGCGGCGGCTGCTCGGCGAGGATCTGCCGCGCGAAGTGGACGTTGATCCGCCAGAAGTCGATGAGCTCGCAGGCGGAGTCGATCTCGGCCTGGATGGCCGTCTTCGACTGGCCGAGCATGGTGGCGGCGTTGAGGTGTGCGCGCCACGGGCCGGAGAGCAGCTCGGCCGCCCTGAGCAGGATCGCCGCGCGGTCGTCGAACGAGGTCGCGCGCCACTCGGGTGCCGCTGCCTTTGCCGCGTCGACCGCAGCCTGGGCGTCGCCGAGGGTCGCGTTGCGCATGGTGCCGAGCACCTTGCGCCGGGCGTGCGGCTGGCGGACCTCGATCTTCTTTCCCGTGCCCATCACCCGCTGACCGGCGATCGTGTGCGGCAGGTCGATGCTCGAGCTGCCGAGCTCCGCGAGCGCCACCTCGAGCGCCGCACGCTCCGGGCTGCCGGGGGCATAGTCCAGGACGGTCTCGTTGACGGGTACGGGCACCTGGGTGACGGCATCCATGGCGTGCGGCTCCTCGGCTTCTGTTCGGCGACGGCGGCTCGGTCTGGGCCGCACGGTCGCCCGTGGTCAGGGCGCACCTATGGTGTCACGTATGTCGCAGCCCCTCGACGCCGCGGACCTCGCCCATCGCTGGGCCGGGCCCGCCGATGCGCCGACCCTGGTGCTCCTGCACGGGTTGGGAGACTCGGGCGACTGCTGGCCCGACGCCGTGCGCCGCTGGGCACCGACCTGGCGGGTCGTCGGTGTCGACCTGCTCGGCCACGGGCACTCCCCGCGCTTCACTGCCGAACAGCTCGCGTCGCCCGACCCCATGGAGGCGATGTATGCCGCCGCGGAGGCCATCGTGGGGCGCACCGTCGCCGCGACGGGGGGCCCGGTCCTGCTGGTCAGCCACTCGATGGGCGGAGGGATCGCCGGCGCCCTCGCATCCCGACGTCCGGACCTCGTCCGGGCGGCCGTCCTCGAGGAGCCGGCGTGGCGCGACCCGGAGCAACGGATGCAGCCACCCGAGGTGGTCGAGGACCGGATCGCCGAGTGCCGTGCCTTTGCCGCGGACCCTGCCGGGCAGCGAGCCAAGGGCAAGACGGACAACCCGACGTGGCCGGACGTCGAGCTCGACCCGTGGACCGAGTCCAAGGCCCAGGTCGACCTGGACTTCCTCGCCCTGGGGATCGCCAACCTCCTCGAGCGATGGGACGACATCGTCCGGCGGATCACGGTGCCGACGTTGGCGGTTCGCGGCAGCGAGAGCACCCTGATCACCACCGAGATCGCGGACCGGGCACTCGCCCTGGGCAACCCGCACCTCGAGCTGGTGACGATCGACGACGCCAACCACTGCGTGCGCCGTGACCAGCCGGATGCCTACCACGCCCTCGTGGACACCTGGCTGGTGTCCCACGCCTGACGGGGTGGGCGGGCGTCAGGCGCGCAGCAGCGAGGTCACCACTCGTTCGGTGGCCGCATAGAGCCGCTCGACCTCGTCGGCGTCCTCTCCGATGGCCGTCACCCCGAGCCGGCCGTCGACGCGGAGGCAGCTCACCATGTGCAGGACGACACCGGTCCGGCGGCCGGGGTCGAACTCGAGACCCGCGGCGGCCACGGCGCCGATCACCTGCCGAGGGGTGAGGCTCGTCCATGACGGGTCCATCAGCCCGTCGGAGGAGCGGTAGCAGCGAGTGCCGCCGCCAGTGGCGAGCTCGTACCTCCCCGTCGAGACGTCGTACGCACCCGGCGCCAGGTGACGCAGGGCAGCGAACGGGTGCGTCGTGCCGCCCTTGCGGAGGTTCACCTCCAGGGCGCGCACGTCCCACTCCCACTGGCGCCGCACGGCGAGGAAGTCGATCCCCAGGCGACCCCGGGCACCTCGGTCGGCCAGCCACTGCGCGACCGCCACCGCATACTCCCCCAACCGAGTCGCGTAGGCGGGGTCGGCGGGGAAGCGGCACCCGGAATAGACCTGGCCGTTGTCGCCACCCAGGATCTGCTCGTGCGTTGACAGCACGCGCACGGAGCCGTCGGGCAGGACGTCCACCTGGGCGCTGGGACTGCGGACGTCCCGTCCTGTCAGGAGCTCCTCGACCACCCCACCGGCACCGAGGTCGGTGACGTACCACTGGGGCAGCGAACCCTCCAGGGCTCCCACGAGGTCACCCCGGCCGATCCGGCGGCCGTTGGGGTCGCGGACGGCGACCACAACGTTGCCGTCCCCCGCACCGCTGTTGTCGTGCTTGACGACCACGCCGGCCAGCCGGGGCCGGGACCGGCGGATCCGCGCGACCGCCTCGCCGACACCCGCCACGTCGCGGACGTCCTCGATGCCCTCGGGCGTCGGCACGTCGACCGACCTGAACAGCTTGCGGCCCGCACTCTTGAAGCACAGCGGCCACAGCTCCGGGTCGGTGCCGTTGAGCGGAGCCTCCAGCGCCCGCGCGATCTCGACCTCCGTCTCGGTGACGTTCCACGGCTCGATCAGCGTGATCCGCCCCTCGGTGAGCCCACGTAGTCGCTGCACGAGGTCCGGCCGGTCGAGCAGCTTGGCCGACACCCCGCGCGGCGACCGGTCGTCGACGGTGAGGACGTGGAGTCGCCGGGTCAGGCCACCCGGGTCGTCGGGCGAGCCCAGCCGGTCGTAGTAGTCCAACACCTCGGGCTCCGGTGTCTGGCAGGTGACGAAGACCAGCTCGCACCCGGGGATCCTGGGCAGCATGAGGGTCGAGAGCAGGTACCGGTGCTCGTAGGCCCCGAGGCGACTCGCGTAGTGCGCCAGCAGGCTGTCACCCAGGCTGAAGGCCGGGAGGGCCACCACGACGTGCGGCGTCGTCGAGCCGGTGCGGTTCGCCCGCACGGCATCGGCGAGTCGCCCTTGGCGCTCTGCGTCGCCGACCACGGTCACTCCCGACTCCCCGCCGCCCCCGATCATCGGGTGCGCAGGCGGACCGGCGGATCCGACGATTGCCGTACCCGGCGCTGCCGGGCCGGGCATCCGCGGTGGTCAGATGAGGGTGAGGACCTCGTCGAGCTCGGTGGCGTCGTACCAGAGCAGGTCCTGCAGGCCCTCGTCACCGGCGGTCTCGTCGACGTGGAACGCGACGACCTTGGACAAGGGCACCGGTGACGCGATCAGCACGGCCGCAGCCGAACCCGTCCCGGCCGTCACCCAGGCGGGGTCGACGTCGGCGGCGACGATGACTCGCTTGGCGCCCGCCCCACCTCGCAGGGAGCTGGCTGCGTCGCAGGCCTCGCTCAGCGCGGCATACTCCCACTCCTCCTCGTCGCCGAGGGGGTGGTCGCGCTCGACCTGCTCGGTCACCGCGAAGGCGCGCAGGCCACCACGCCTGGGTCCGCCGACCTCGCGCTCCTGGGCGAGCCGGCGGACACCGGCGGCGTCGAGCGGCAGGTAGATACGGGTCTGGGTCATCCCACGTCCTCGTAGTCGGTGCGGTCCGGCAGGGGTGCGGGGTCGTGCAGCGCGATGACCGACGTCCGCAGCGAGGTCTCGATGACGAGGGGGCGGCGGCTGACGTCCATGAGGTTGCCGCCGATGGCGTCGAGGTCCTCCTCGCCGGGCCCGAGGACGGTGACCTCGGCACCGTCGGCGTGCACCCGGTGCAGCTCACGCAGCGCACGCAGCGTCACGCGGTTGCGCCACTGGCGCTCGACCCGGGTGCGCCACTGCTTGGGGGCATCGCGGACGAAGCTGACCTGAGGGGCGAGGGCGTAGACCTCGTCGAGTCCCTGCCCGGCCATGAGGTCGAGGTTGGTGGACGACCACGCGCCGCCGTCGATGTAGCGGTGCTCGCCGATCCGCACGGGTTGGTACCACCCGGGGATCGCGCACGACGCCATCGCGGCCTCGTGGAGGTTGACGTCGGGGGCGCCCTCGCGACCGAACGCGACCCGCTCCCCGGTGTCGTAGTCGAGGGCGACGAGGCACACGCCGGGGCGGTCGACCCATCCCTGTGGCACGACGTGTCCGACCATCGCGCCGACTGCCTCGATGCTGCCACGCCCCTCGGGCAGGATCGCGCTGAGCACGGCCGTGGGCGGCAGGGACCGCAGGTGAAGGGCGTTGCGGCGCAACAGCTCTCGGGAACCCAGGCCGGGACGTGGCAGACCCGGCCGGTCCCCGCCCGTGTCCTTGTCGTAGTCCCAGAGGTAGCCCGCCAGCGGCCCGGAGTCGATCTCGCCCACCCGCTGGTGGGTCACCAGGTCGTCGACAGAGACCCCGGCACCCAGCAGGGACGCGAGCACCGAGCCCGCCGACGTTCCGACGAACGCGTCGAAGGTCCGGACGTCGACCCCGAGCTGGAGCTCGAGCGCCTTGAGCGCACCGACCATCCACGCGGCGCCGAGCACCCCGCCCCCACCGAGGACGAGTCCCCGACGAGGTGCTGGTGCCCGGCGTGTGGCGGCCGGGCTCATCGGGCCTTCGCGCGGTGGCTGTCGAGCAGCTCACCCAGGGAGTCGACGATGCTCTGGCCCAGCACGTCGAGGTCGGGCATCGAGTCGCGGTCGGCGTTGAGGCCGTAGTAGACCCCGCCGTCGTAGGACGTCAGGCCGATGGACAGCGCCTGCCCCTTGGCCAGCGGCATGACGGGGTAGGTGGACAGCATCTGGGCGTCGCCGGCATACAAGGTGTGCTGCGGGCCGGGAACGTTGGTGATGACCACGTTGAACAAGCGCCGCGACATGGCGGACCCCAGGCGCGCACCGAGCGAGTGCAGGGTCGGTGGCGCGAAGCCGGCGAGTCCCGCCAGGGACTCGGCGCCCACCGCCTGCCCGCCCTCCATCTGCTGGCGCATGGCGAAGGCGATCTGGTGCAGCCGCATCGACGCGCCGGGCTCACCGACCGGGAGGTCGACGAAGCAGGCCGTCAGCCGGCTGCCGACGTGCCGGGCGTCCTCGTCGTAGACGCTGATGGGGACCATCGCCCGCACTGTCGTGCCGGTGTGCACGGCCTCGCCGCGGGTGAGCAACCACGTGCGGAAGGCCCCGGAGATCGTGGCGAGGACGACGTCGTTGATGGACACGTCGTCGGCGTAGTTGCCCATCGCGAGCCGGCTGCGGACCTTGCGGTAGTCCTCGAGGTCCGTGCCGATCATGATGTAGCGGCGAGCCTCACCCACGGGGGCGTTCAGCGGGGAGTGCGGGGCCGGCCTCGCCGCCGTGCGGGCCAGGGTCGCGGCGACGGCACCAGCGGCGCTGAGCGCCCGGGAGCCCACGGCCTTGACGTCGACGATGCCGCCGCGGATGTTCTCGACGACCTCGCTGGGGCGGCGGACGGCGTCGAACAGCGCACCGGTCAGCAGCTCGACGTCACTGGGCTCGCGCGACGGCCGCCACGTGTCGGGGACCAGGCCCTCGGCAGCCGGGTCGCCGTCGACGATGACGTGGGCGATGTCGACGGCGTTGATGCCGTCGACCAGGGCCTGGTGGGACTTCGTGACGATCGCGAACCGGCCCTCGGCGAGCCCCTCGACGAGGTAGACCTCCCAGAGTGGACGGTGCCGGTCGAGGGCCCGAGGCTGGATACGGGCCACGAACTCCTGCAGCTGCTCGTCGCTGCCGGGCTTGGGCAGCGCCGAGCGGCGCACGTGGTAGGTCACGTCGAAGTTCTCGTCGTCGACCCAGACGGGGTTGGCCAGCCGACCCGGCACCTGCCGGATCCGCTGGCGGTACCGGGGCACGAAGGCGATGCGTGTCGAGATCAGCTGCACGAGCCGGTCGTAGTCGAACCCGTCGCTCGGAGGGTCGAACACCATGACCGACCCGACGTGCATCGGCGTCGTCGACTCCTCGAGGTAGAGGAACGACGCGTCGAGGGAGCTCAGGCGGTCAGGCACCCTCTCATCGTGTCAGAAAGCGCTGTCTAGACTCCGGATCGTGACGAAGATGACCCTGCGCCCACCGATCGCGTATGCCGCGGGGCTGGCCCTCGCGGTGTCCCTCGCCGCATGCTCGGGCGGCGATGCGACGGGCTCCGGCACGTCCGGCACCACGAGCCCGAGCAGCACGAGCTCGACGACCTCCAGCCCGCCTGCAGCCTCCTCGTCCTCCACCTCGCCGCCCACCCCGGCCGGCCGCACCATCGAGGTCACCGTCACGGGTCGCACCGTCGACCCGGCGCCGTCGACGGTGTCGCTCGGCGTGGGTGACCAGCTCACCCTCGTCGTGACCAGTGACCACGACGACACCCTGCACATCCACGGGTTCGACATCGAGAAGCCGCTCTCGGCCGGCAAGGCCACCTCGGTGACGGTCACCGGCAAGCAGCCCGGCGTCTACGAGGTCGAGACGCACCATCCCGAGCTGCGGCTGCTGAAGATCGCCGTCTCGTGACGCCCGGCCTCACCGCCGTCGCAGCCGTCGCAGTCGCCCCCTCAGCTCCAGCCGGGCTCGCTGGCGCCGTCCCCGCCATCTACCCCGCGCACGGCGTCGGGTCCCGCGAGGACCTGCCCCTGCCCTTCCACCTGCTGCTCATCGGGGCAGCGGTCGCCCTCGTCGTCTCGTTCGTGGCCCTGGGCCTGCTGTGGAAGCAGCCGCGCCTGAAGGCCACCGACGGACGCCTGCTGCCGGCAGTCGTGTCACTGGCCCTCGACTCGGCGGCCGTGCGTGGCTTGTTCGTGCTCCTCAGCCTGGCCATCACGGGGTGGACCCTGCTGGCCCTGCTGTTCGGCCGGGACAACGCGAACAACCCCGTCCCCTACGTCGTCTACGTCTGGCTGTGGGTGGGGCTGGGCTTCCTCTCGATGGTCTTCGGCGGGTTCTGGCGTCTGGTCAACCCGGTGCGGTGGCTGCGCCGCGGGCTGCTCGCGGCGGCCCGGATCGATGACGACTTCGAGCTGGCGACCTACCGCCTCGGCTACTGGCCTGCGGCGGTCGGGCTGCTGGCGTTCGTCTGGCTCGAGCTGCTGGCCCCTGACAACGCGGACCTGCCCACTCTCCGGATCGCCGTCCTGGGGTACCTCCTGGTGAGCCTCGTGCTGGCGCTCACGTTCGGGCGCGGCTACCTGAGGTTCGGCGACCCGTTCACGGCCTGGTCCTCGCTCTACGGCTCGCTCAGCCCGCTGGGCCGGCGCTCCGACGGCCGATGGGTCCTGCGGACGCCCCTGCACGGGCCGCTGCTGGTCCCCGTGCAGCCGGGGCTGCTGGCCGTCGCGTCGGTGATGCTCGGGTCCACGGCCTACGACGGCTTCTCCGGCGAGACCCGCTGGTACACCTTCACCCAGTCCTCCGCGATCCCCGCCCGGGTGTGGGGCACTGCGGCGCTCGTCGGCTTCTGCCTGGTGGTCGCAGGGTCGCTGTACGCGGCGGCCGTCCTCTCGGCGCGCCTCGCCGGAGTCACCCGGCCTGGCGTCGCCACCGCCTTCGCCCCGTCGCTGCTGCCCATCGCAGCCGGGTACCTCGTCGCGCACTACTGGTCCCTGTGGGTCTGGGAGGGCACGAACGGGCTGGCCAAGATGTCGGACCCGCTGGGCACCGGCGCCAACTGGCTCGGCACTGCGGGTCTCGAGCCCAACCCGGCCTTCATCGCCTCAGGGTTCGTCGCCACCGTGCAGGTGGTCGCCATCGTCACCGGTCACGTCCTCGGCGTCGTCCTCGCCCACGAGCGAGCCATCACCCTCTTCCCGCGGCGAGCGGCGGTGCTCGGGCAGGTGCCGCTGCTGGTGCTGATGGTGCTCTACACGGTCGGCGGCCTCACGCTGCTGTTCAGCTCCTGACGCCCCGGCGACGCCGGCCGGACACCTCGCGGGACGCTCCGGCCCATCGGCCCGCGAGCTCGGCGATGGCGCGACGCACGGACGACTGCGGGGCGAACTCCACCAGGGTCGCACCCGCGAGCATCGCCCCGTCGAGGGTGCCCGGGTCCCACGGCACGAAGCTGACGTCCTGCATGCCCGCGAAGCGCCCCAGCGCCTCGGCGATCCGCCGCTCGGGATTGGGTCCCACGGCCGCCGCCCTGACCTTGGTGACCACGACGTGCGGCTCGGGGGCAGGGACCGAGGCAAGGTCCTGCACGGCGCGGACGAGCCGCTGCAGCCCGACCGGGTCGGCGGCACCCACGACCAGGAGCCGGTCGGCGGACTCGAGGGCCGTGAGGGTCGCGGCGTTGCGGCGCGGCGCCAGCGTGTCGTAGGACAGCTCCTCGTCGTCCTCGACCGAGAAGCCGCAGTCGACGACGACGAACCGGGCCAGCTCCCGGGCGAGGGAGAGCACGTGGGCGACGGAGGCAGCGCGCAGCTCGGTCCACCGGTCCGCCCGCGGTATGCCGGTGAGCACGCGCAGCTGCGGGCTCACCTCGGGCGCCAGCCGGGCCAGTCCGGTGAGGTCGAGGGAACCCTGGTCCGCCGCGCGGGCGGCCGCAGCCATCCCGGGGGCCTCGTCGAGCAGGCCGAGGGACTGGGCCACAGAAGCGCCATAAGTGTCGCAGTCGACCAACAGGGCGGGGGCCACCTGCGCCAGCTCGGCGGCGAGGTTGAGGGCGAGCGTGCTGCGCCCCGGGGCACCTGCGGGTCCCCACACCGCGATGACCTCGGCGCGAGGCGCGGCCTCGGCGACGCCCGGGTCCGCGTCGAGGTCGGAGCGGCGCGGGACGTCGATCAGGTCCTCGGGCCCGTCATCGGGCCGAGTGGCCGGGGTGGCGTCCAGCTTGTCGAGCCCGTCGTCGAGCTCCGGAGCGGTCAGGTCGGCGCTGAGGACGACGGACAGGCCCAGCTGGCGCAGCCTGCGCTCACCCGCCTCGTCGCCGGGCGTGGTGACCCCGGCCGTGCGCACCCCGTGGGCTGCCAGCTCGGCAAGCGCCGAGCGGTCCAGGGCCCGCAGGTCGGCCGACACCAGTGCGACGTCACCGACCCCGGCGGCGGCGGCCGAGATGAGGTCCGGCAGGTCCGCGCACCGGCGAGCCACGGCATACCCGGCCGTCGTGGCGAGCGCGGCGACGAGGCTCGCCTCGTGCGCACCGCCGACCGCGGTGATGACCCTGCGGGTCACCGTGAGCCCTGCAGCGAGGACCCCGCGACCGGCACGAGCGTCACGCGAGCACCACGGTCGACCTCGCCGATGACCTCCTTGATGCGCTCGGTCGGCGCCATCACCTGCACGGGCTGCTCACCGGCGGCGGAGCCGCCGAGGCCAGCGGAGCCCTGGGGCACGCCCGAGACCGAGACCCCCTCGAGAGCGAGCTCGGGACCGGCGAAGCCGGTCGAGCCGGCGGTGGCACCGCCTGCCGGGGTGTTGACGTAGACGTCGACGCGGGACCCGACCCGCAGGACCGTCGCCACTCCCGAGTCCACCATGAGCGTGAGGGCCTGCACGGAGACCTCGTCCTGGCTGCCGACGGCCGCTGCGGGGACCAGCTCGCCCTCGCGCACCTCGCGGACGACGAAACGATCGGACGCCAGCGGGGACCCCGCGGAGAGGTACCGCATGCCCTGGGCGCCCAGCTGGACGTCGACCCGGACGAGGTCGGCCTGCGTGAGCCGTTGCCCGGGCACGAGGGCCGCGCGCGCGGCATACATCGGCACCCGGTCGTCGAGGCGGGCGACCACCCACGATCCGAGCACGACGGACGCCAGGACGAGGACGACGCCGACCACCAGGCGCGCATCGCGCCAGCCGGGCCGTTTGAGTCGCGCGGCAGTGGGCACGGGCAGGTCGGACACGAGAAGGCCCCCTCAGGTCGTGGTTGGTGCCGGAATCCCCGACCGGCGCCGACAGCATGACGCGTTGGCTGAAGGCGGCGCTTGCTCAATCCACAGACCTGACCCGACCTGACCGGACCCGAGCCGACCTGCGCGCCATCCACAGGGAGAGGATGGGAACTCCCCCAAACGGCCGATGATGCGAGAATTCCGCCACCCACCCGACGCAGACCCACGATCATGGTAAACAATTGGTCAAGACAAGTTATGGTCGAGGTCAACCCCGATCGATGAGAAAGCAGGGGAACGCGTGTCGTCGAAGCGATTCATCCAGTTGTCCGAGGTGTCAGAGGTTCTCGACATCTCCTCCGCCCAGGCCTATGCGCTGGTGCGGTCCGGCGAGCTGCCAGCGATCAAGGTCGGGGGCCGTGGCCAGTGGCGGGTCGAGGTGACCGAGCTCGAGGGCTACATCCAGCGGATGTACTCCGAGACCAAGACCTTCGTCGCCGCCCACCCGTTCGGCCAGGGCGCCGACTGAGCAGTTTCCGCCACCTCAGGCCGGCCGGACCAGCACGACGCTGGCAGTCGGCACCACCCGCCGCCCCGTGACGTTCTCGGGGCGGCGCGGCATGTCCAGGGCGTGCTGGCTGACCTCGACGAAGTCCCGGCCGACCACGTCGATCGTCCCCGTGCACGACCCCCCGGACGCGTCGACCACGGTCACCGCAGCACGATCCCGGCTCAGCCCGCGCAGGGCGTAGCCGAAACCGAACCGCCGTCCGGGGGCCCCCTGGTCGGCGCCCCGTCCGAGCCCCACCACCCCGGTGACGGCTGCGAACGGGATGAGCACCGCCGCGAGGCGACCTGTAGGTGGACCGCCCAGGAGCAGCCAGCCGTCACCGGCGTCGGCGACCCGGTCCGTCACCCTGCTGCCGTCCACCAGCGAGACCGTGATCTCGCCCGATCCGACCGCGGCCGACAGCCGGTCGAGCAGCCCGATCGCGGCACGCTCGCGCCGGGTGCGGTCGGCCACCTCGGCGTCGAGCTCGCGCCGCACCTCGGCATCCCACCGTGACTCCAGGTCTGCGAACAGCTCGTCCCAGCGCGCACTCACCACGTCCCACCCTCCTCGGGGCCCGCGCCCCGTCCACCCCTGCCTCCGAGCCTCTTGCCGAAGCCTCTGCGCGCAGATAATGTCACCCGGACTCAAACGCAACCAAACACATGCTCAGGGGAGACATGGGGCAGCGAATCAGGGTGTGGGGTGTCACGGCGCTCGTGGGGACGGCGCCGACAGCTGCGGCGGGCCTGCTGGCCCACGCGGCGGTGCGGCAGTGGCGGGACGTCACGGGGCCGGTCCCGCCGCGGCTCGACGAGGCCGTCACCCTCGTCGCAACCGCCGCGGCGCTGGTCCTGTGCCTCTGGCTGACCGCGAGCATGGCACTCGCGGTGCTCGCCCACCTCCCGGGCCGCCTCGGGCAGCTGGCGGGCGGGGTGTCGAACGCCGTGGCGCCGGCCGTGACCCGTCGGCTGGCAGCCGTCCTCGTGGGAGCCGCCGTCGGGGGGTCCCTGCTGCCCGGCGCCGCCCTCGCCAGCGACGACCCGTACCCCGCCGCGGCCCGGGCCGTGATGGCATCCACCGCCGTCGCCCACGGTCCCGGCTTCGCCCTCACGTCCCGGCCCCAGCCGGTGGAGCGCCAGGGGCCGGGGTGGACGCCCACCCGCTCATCCCTCAGCTCCCAGCCGAGCCCGGAGCTGTTGACGGCGTCTCCCCGGGCCACCGACGGGAGCGCCATCGTCGTGCACCGCGGAGACACCCTGTGGGACCTGGTCCGCCGCCACCTCGGCCCCGGGGCGAGCGAGGCGGAGGTCGCACGGGCGTGGCCGCAGTGGCACGCGGCCAACCGCGGGACCATCGGCGACGACCCCGACTTGCTGCTGCCCGGCCAGGTCCTGCACGCGCCCGCCCCCGTCCTGCCCTCGCCCGCCGCCGAGCGCACGACGCCCGACCCGACGACGCCCGACCCGACGACGGCACCCCGATGAGCACCCCGGTCAGCGCGAGGCCGACCGCACTCGCGCCGCTGCGGATCATGCCCGCACCCCGGCACCGTCCCCCGGTGATCCAGGAGCCCGACCCGTGGACGCCCGAGGTCGTCAGCCGACCCGCCTACGTCCAGGACGCCCTGGCCGTGGACTTCGCCCAGGTGGTCGACGAGTTCGGTGTCCAGCCCACGAGTCGCCGCGAGCTGCCCGACCCGGTGCACTGGGCCGGCCACCTCGCGCAGGGCCTGGTCGAGGTCATGGCCGGCTCACGACCTGCCTCCCAGGTGCTCCGGTGGACCACCCCCGAGGTGTATGCCGTGGTCGCACGACGCGCATCGGTGTCCGGTCGCCGGGGCCGGCCCGCGACCCGGCGGGCGACCGTGCGCAGCGTCCGGGTGTGCGAGCCCGCCGACGGGGTGGCCGAGGCGTGCGCCGTCGTCGTCGACGGCTCTCGGGTCAGGGCACTCGCGCTGCGCCTCGTGGGGCTCGACGGACGCTGGGTGGTCGAGGCTCTGCAGGTGGGCTGAGCCCCTCGCGCCACGACGACGACGCGCCATCCCGCGCCACGACGACGACGGCGCCGCACCCCTCGCGGGGGCGGCGCCGTCAGGTGGCCTGCCGGGGGGTGGTCAGCCCTTGCCGTGGCACATCTTGAACTTCTTGCCGGATCCGCACGGGCAGGGGCCGTTGCGGGACGCCCCCCGGAGCTGCTCGATGCTGAGCTCGTCGTCCACGGAGCCGACGCTGTGCTGCTGCGCCTCGCCGGTCTCGCTCGGGGCGGAGTACTGCAGCTGCTGCGGACGGCGCACCGGCTGCTCCAGTCCCTTGGCGCGGAACGTCGGGTGCTGGTCGGTCGTCGGCACCTCCTCGGCCGGGGCCGCCGGCTGCGCGGCGGCAACCGCAGCCGGGACGTCGTCGCGACGCTCCTCGACCGGGGCGCTGTCGGCCGTCGGGTCGACACTCGAGAGGTTGGCCCCGGCGAGCATGTCGGAGACGCTCACGGGCTGGACCGTGGGGGCCGCCTCCGCCTGGTCGACGTCCACCTGGACGTTGAAGAGGTAGCCGACCGACTCCTCCTTGATGGACTCGTTCATCGCCTCGAAGAGCTGGAAGCCCTCGCGCTGGTACTCCACGAGCGGGTCGCGCTGGGCCATCGCCCGCAGGCCGATGCCCTCCTGGAGGTAGTCCATCTCGTAGAGGTGCTCGCGCCACTTGCGGTCCAGGACCGACAGCACGACCCGGCGCTCGACCTCGCGCATGACCTCGGCGCCGAGCTGCTCCTCACGGGCGTCGTACGCGTGGTGGGCGTCGGAGGTGATCTGCTCGCGCAGCTCGTCGGCGGTGAGCGAGCCACCGGCGGCCTCCTCGACCTCCTGCGGCGTCACGGAGACCGGGTACAGCGTCTTGAGCGCCGTCCACAACCGGTCCAGGTCCCAGTCGTCGTGGAAGCCCTCGGCGGTCTCGGCGTCGACGTAGCCGCTCACGACGTCGTTGATGAAGTGCCGGATCTGCTCGTGCAGGTCCTCACCCTCGAGGACGCGTCGGCGCTCGTCGTAGATGACGGTGCGCTGACGGTTGAGGACGTCGTCGTACTTGAGGACGTTCTTGCGGATCTCGAAGTTGCGGCCCTCGACCTGCCCCTGGGCACTCTGGATCGAGCGGCTGACCATCTTGGACTCGATGGGGGTGTCGTCGTCCATCTTGGCCGTGGTCATGAACCGGTCGACCATCGCGGCGTTGAACAGCCTCATCAGGTCGTCCTGCAGCGACAGGTAGAACCGCGACTCGCCGGGGTCTCCCTGGCGGCCCGATCGACCTCGCAGCTGGTTGTCGATGCGGCGCGACTCGTGGCGCTCGGTGCCCAGGACGTAGAGGCCGCCGAGCGACGTGACCTCGTCGTGCTCGGCCTTGACGGCCTCCTCGGCCTTGGCGAGCGCCTCGTCCCAGGCGGCCTCGTACTCCTCGGGCGTCTCGACCGGGTCGAGCCCCTGCTGCTTGAGCGTGGCGACGGCCATGAACTCGGGGTTGCCGCCGAGCATGATGTCGGTGCCTCGTCCGGCCATGTTGGTGGCGACGGTGACGGCGCCCTTGCGGCCCGCCTGCGCGACGATCGCGGCCTCGCGCTCGTGCTGCTTGGCGTTCAGCACCTCGTGCGGGATGCCCTTGCGGCGCAGCTGGTCCGAGAGGTACTCGCTCTTCTCGACGGACACGGTGCCGACGAGCACGGGCTGGCCCTCGGCATACCGCTCCGCGATGTCGTCCACGACGGCGGAGTACTTCGCCTCCTCGGTGCGGTAGACGAGGTCGGACTGGTCCTTGCGGATCATGGGGCGGTTGGTCGGGATCGGCACGACACCGAGCTTGTAGATCGAGTACAGCTCGGCCGCCTCGGTCTGGGCGGTGCCGGTCATGCCCGAGAGGGTGTCGTACATGCGGAAGTAGTTCTGCAGGGTGATCGTGGCGAGCGTCTGGTTCTCGTTCTGGATCTCGACGCCCTCCTTCGCCTCGATCGCCTGGTGCATGCCCTCGTTGTAGCGGCGCCCTGCGAGCATGCGGCCGGTGTGCTCGTCGACGATGAGGATCTCGCCGTTGAGGGCGACGTAGTCCTTGTCGCGCTTGAACAGCTCCTTGGCCTTGATCGCGTTGTTGAGGTAGCCGATGAGCGGGGTGTTGACCGACTCGTAGAGGTTGTCGATGCCGAGGTAGTCCTCGACCTTGGCGATCCCCGCCTCGAGGACGCCGACCGTCTTCTTCTTCTCGTCGACCTCGTAGTCGCCCTTGCCCGACTCGAGCTCACCCCGGGTCAGCATCTGCGCGATGCGGGAGAACTCGGTGTACCACTTTGTCGCCGCGTCGGCCGGGCCGCTGATGATGAGCGGGGTCCTGGCCTCGTCGATGAGGATCGAGTCGACCTCGTCGACGATGGCGAAGTTGTGGCCGCGCTGCACGAGCTCCTCGACGGACCACGCCATGTTGTCGCGCAGGTAGTCGAAGCCGAACTCGTTGTTGGTGCCGTACGTGATGTCCTTGGCGTACTCCGCACGGCGCTGCTCGGGCGTCATCGAGGACAGGATGCAGCCCGTCTCGAGGCCCAGCATGCGGTGCACGCGGCCCATGAGCTCGGACTGGTACTCGGCGAGGTAGTCGTTGACCGTGACGACGTGGACGCCCTTGCCCTCGAGGGCGTTGAGGTAGGACGGCAGGGTCGCGACGAGGGTCTTGCCCTCACCGGTCTTCATCTCGGCGACGTTGCCCATGTGCAGGGCTGCGCCACCCATGATCTGCACGTCGAAGTGGCGCTTGCCGAGCGTGCGCTTGCTGGCCTCACGGACCGCGGCGAACGCCTCGGGCAGGAGGTCGTCGAGCGTCTCACCGTCGGCGAGGCGCTTGCGGAACACGTCGGTCTCACCACGCAGCTCGGCGTCGGTGAGCCCCGCGAAGTCCTCCTCGATGGCGTTGACCTGGGCGGCGATGCCCTGGAGCTTCTTGAGGATGCGACCTTCACCGGCGCGCAGCAGCTTCTCGACGATCTTGGACACGCAATATCTCCTGAAAGTTCTCGTCCGCACCATCGCTGGGGCAGCCCACTGGGCACCCCCGTGGGAACGGCCCGCCCTACGTTAGTCGAGACGGCCCGTCACCGGGGACGCGCCGGTCGGTCCCACTCCCCTCGCCGAACGCTCCGGGCCCCCGCCCGGTTCCGGTCGCCACCGCCATACCCGCTCGGTGTGCCGGCCCGCTCGCCGATCAGGGCGCGAGGAGGTCCTGGTAGGAGGGGTGCCGCGCGATCCAGGCGGCGATGAACGGGCACATCGCGACCACGTCGTGCTCCCCCGCCGCGCGGACCTGGTCGAGCGCGCCCCGCGCCAGCACCCCGCCGACCCCCTGGCCCTCGAAGGCCTCGTCGACCTCGGTGTGCGTGAAGACGATGTGGTTGCCCCTGAAGCGGTAGGCGGCGAAACCGGCGAGGACGCCGTCGACGTGCGCCTCGAAGCGGTGCTCCTGCGCGTTGTCCGTGACCCGGATGTCTGACATGGGAGCAAGCCAAACACGAATGTCAACGTGCCGAGGAGGTGGCACACCGCCGCCATGGCGCGGCGAAGGGCCGGTGTCCCACCCCGTCGAGCGGGCCGGGGCCCGGCGGTCGCGCCTCAGGCGACGGCGCCGACCTCGGCCTGTTCGCCGTCGGCGTTCCAGGGGCCATGCTCGGGTGACCGGCTGATCGCGAGGCACGCCAGCGCCGCGAACAGGCACAGCCCGCCGGCCGTGAGCCACGCGGTGAAGTAGTCGCCGGTCGACGTGCGCACCCAGCCGGCATACGACGCCGCCACGCCGGCGCCGACCATGTGGGAGGCGAACACCCAGCCGAACACGACGCCCGAGCGGGCGACCCCGAAGTGCCGACGGCACAGCGCGATCGTGGGAGGCACGGTGGCCACCCAATCGAGGCCGTAGAACACGATGAAGATGAAGAGGTTCGGGTGGATGTCGGGCCCGAGCAGCGCCGGGACGAACAGCAGCGCCAGGCCGCGGAGGCCGTAGTAGCCGCACAGCAGCAGCCGCGGGTCGACCTTGTCGGTCAGCCACCCGGAGGCGATGGTGCCCACCAGGTCGAAGATGCCGATGAGGGCCAGCAGGCCGGCCGCGGTGGTCTGGGGCATGCCGTGGTCGTGGGCCGCCGGGATGAAGTGCGTGCCGATCAGGCCGTTGGTCGACCAGCCGCAGATCCAGAAGGTGCCGAACAGGATCCAGAAGGTGCGCGAGCGCAGGCTCTCGCGCAGGGTGCGCACCGCGAGCCGGGCCGCGCCCGTGGTGACCCCCGCGGACGTCGGCTCGGCCGTCGCCGCAGTGGAGACGGTGGCGCCGTAGGGCTGCAGGCCGAGGTCGGCCGGTCGGTCCCGCACGACGAGCAGCACGAGCGGGACCAGCAGCACGGCGGCCACGGTGACGACCAGGGCTGCCCACCTCCAGCCCGGGCCGGTCGCGAGCGCCGCGATCCCGGGCAGGAAGACCAGCTGACCGGCCGCGCCCGCGGCGGAGAAGATGCCGGTGACGAGGCCCCGTCGGGCCTCGACGAACCAGCGGTTGGCCACGATTGCGCCGAGCACCAGAGCCATGGCCCCGGTGCCGATCCCGACCGCAACACCCCAGAGCAGCCAGAGCTGCCACGCCGCAGTCATGACCGTGGTCAGGCCGCTGCCGAGGGCGACGAGGACCAGGGACGCCGCGACGACCCGCCGGATCCCGAAGCGCTCCATCAGCGCGGCCGCGAACGGCGCGGTGAGGCCGTAGATGACCAGGTTGGCGGTCACGGCGCCGGAGGTGGTGGCACGCGACCACCCGAACTCGGACTCGAGCGGCTCGAGCAGGGCGCCCGTGGACGACCTGAACCCGGCCGCGGCCACGAGGGCGGCCAGCACGACGGCAGCGACCCACCAGGCACGGTGCAGCCTGGGCCGGCTGGTCGTCAGGGCCGGGGCGGAGTTGGCAGGAGCGGTCACCACCGCAACATATCTGCCACCTCGACGCGCGGACAGCGCAATCCCGACAACGTGCGCCGAGATCCCGCCACCGCCAGCGGAGGACACCGTGGTCCCCGAGGACACCGTGGTCCACGACGACACCGTGGTCCAAACGGACGAAAGATCGCGGCTTCGTCCCCGGGGCGCTCCGGTTTGGGCATAGTCGTCGCGTGACCAGTCATCCGAGGCAGCTGGAGCTGTCGGATCCCGCGTCGGCCGGTGCCGCGTCGGCCGCCGCGGCCCACGACGCCGGGCTGTCCGGAGGCCGGCTGATGCGATGGGCACCCGTCGTCATCATCGCCGCGGCCCCCCTGATCATGCTCAGGAACACGCTCAGGCCGATCTCGGACCCAGACACCTTCTGGCACCTGAGCGCCGGGGAGTACCTCTGGACGACATGGCAGTTCTCGGGGCCGGCGCCGACACCGACGTCCGCCACCCGGCCCTGGACGCTGCACGAGTGGGCACCCGAGCTGCTAATGGCTGCCGTCGCGCGCGTCGGAGGCCTCCCGGCGGTGGCGCTGCTGCAGGCCCTGGCCGCTTCGGCGCTCCTGTGGGCGCTGTACGTGGCGTGCCGCCTGCACACCCGGCCGCTGCCCTCAGCCGTCGCAGCCACGGTGGCGTGGTTGGGGGCCTCGGCGAGCATCGCCCCGCGCCCCCAGATGGTCAGCTTCATCCTGCTCGCGCTGGTGACCAGCGTCTGGCTGAGGACCGCGCGCGATGGACGCGCACGGTGGTGGCTGGTCCCTCTCACCTTCGTCTGGGCCTGCAGCCACGGCCTGTGGGTGGCCGGCGTCCTCGTGGGTCTCGGGGTCGTCGTCGGCTGCCTGCTCGACGGGCGGGTCAACAGACGGGAAGCGGGAAGGCTGCTGCTCGTCCCCGTCCTCAGCATCGTCGCGGCCGCCGTGACGCCCGTAGGGCCCGGCCTGCTGTTGTCGCCGCTCGAGGTGCGGGGGTACTCGAAGTACGTGACCGAGTGGGCTCCGGCGTCCCTCGCACAGCCCGCCTTCCTCGCGACGATGGTGTTGTCCGTCATCGTGGTCCTGGGCTGGACCCGGAGGAGCACGACGGCGCCGTGGGCTCACCTGTCCGTGTGGGGGCTTGCCCTGGTGTGGACGCTGCTCTATGCCCGCACGGTCGCGCTGGGTGCGGTCATGCTCGCGCCCCTCGCGAGCATGACCTTGCAGGGTCTGCTGACCTCTGGTCCCCGCCCGGTTCGGCTCAAGGCCGAGCGCGGGGTGGTCCTGGCCGGTGCGGCCCTCACGGTCTGCATCGGCCTCGCCATGACTCCCGGCATCTCGACGAACGCCGCCCGGATGCCGGTCCAGCTTGACTCCCAGCTCTCCGCCCTCCCGGCCGACACGGTGGTGTTCAACGAGTACAGCCTGGGCGGGTGGCTGCTCTGGACGCACCCGAACGTCGAGCCGGTCATCGACGGCCGGACCGAGATCTACCCCCTGCCCTACGTCGACGCCTACCAGAGTGCCCTCACGGCCCAGCAGGGCTGGCAGGGGACCGTGGAGACGAGCGGGGCCACGGTGGCGCTGCTGCCCACCCAGGGCGCCCTGGCTGACGCACTCGTCCACCAGGAGCGCTGGACCGCAGTGGCCGAGGACGCCGGGTACGTGTTGCTCCGCAAGCCCTGACGGGGGGCGTTCGCGTCTAGGCGAGCCGCGGGCTCAGCCGACGACGGGCAGCCCGAGCCAGTCGGCCATCAGGGCCAGCTCGTCGTCCAGCGCCGTCCTGGCCGCGTCGGGGGCTCCCGGCTCCCAGTGCACGGCCTGCACGCGCAGCACTCCCCCGCTGCGGTCGGCCTTGAGGTCGAGCCGGGCCACGAGCTCGTCGCCGAACAGGAACGGCAGGACGTAGTAGCCGTGCACCCGTTGCGGCGCGGGCACGTAGATCTCGAGCCGGTAGTCCATGCCGAACAGCGCGGCGGTGCGGTCGCGCTGCCAGATGAGCGAGTCGAACGGGCTGAGCAGCGCCTGCGCGTGCACCTTGCGGGGGCGTCGGGCCCGCGGGTCCAGGTATGCCGGGCGCTTCCACCCCTCGATGGTGGCCGGGACCAGGGACCCGTCGGCCACGAGCGACTCGAGGGCCGGGCGGGACTGGTGTGGCTTGAGGCGGAAGTAGTCGCGCAGGCACTGCTCGGTGCCGACGCCGTGGGCGCGCGCCGCGATCATCATCAGCTCGCGGAAGGCGACGTCGTGCGGCGGGCGGGCGGCGGGGTCCTGGGCCCAGTCCCCGAGCGGCGGGGGGAAGACACGGGCCACCCCGGCATACCGGCGCTCGAACTGGCTGGTGCGGCCGGCGGAGGTGATCTGACCTGCCCAGAACAGGTGCTCGAGGGCGTTCTTGACCAGGGACCAGTTCCAGCCCCACTCGTCGCGCTCGCGCGGCAGGTCGTGCTCGAGCGCGACCTCGACCTGGCGCGAGGTCAGGGGTCCGCGGGCCACGACCTCGGCGCGCACCGCGTCGACGAGCTCGGGGTGGTCGCGCGCCACGCTCTGCATGCCACCCCACGCGTCGTGCAGTGCGCGCTGCATGCGGAAGTCCAGCAGGGGCCACGTGGACGGCGGGATCAGGCTGGCCTCGTGGGCCCAGTACTCGACGAGGCGGCGGGGGGCGCGGTCACGGGCCCGGTCGAGCAAGGCCGTGTCGTACGGCCCGAGCCGGGAGAAGAACGGGAGGTACTGGCTGCGGGTCAGCACGTTGACGCTGTCGATCTGGACGATCTGCACACGGTCGATGACCCGCTGCAGCTGTCGTGCCGTCGACTGCCACGGCGCGGGTCGGGGCTCGGCGAACCCCTGCGCCGCGAGGGCGATCCGCCGCGCCTGGGCACGCGTGAGCCGCACCGGTGCGAGGTCGGTCATCAGGCGTCGGTCATCAGGCGTCGATCATCAGGCGTCGCGGGCTCACTCGCCCGGTTCGAGAAGGTTCTCCCTGACGGCGTACATCGCCGCCTCCATGCGCGAGTGGAGCTGGAGCTTCTCGAGGATGTTGCGGACGTGGTTCTTGACGGTGTTCTCGGAGATGAACAGCTCGTGCGCGATCTCCTTGTTGGCCATGCCCCGCGCGACGAGTCGCAACACCTCGAGCTCGCGGTCGGTGAGGCGGGGGGCGCCGACCGCGGACGGACGGTCGCCCTGCCGGCGGCTCATCTGGGCGAACTCGGCGAGCAGCTTGGACGCCATCGACGGCGAGATGAGCGAGTCGCCGTGGAAGACCGCGCGCACTCCGTCGGCGATCTCCTCACCAGGCACGTCCTTGAGCAGGTAGCCGTTGGCGCCAGCCTTGACCGCCTCGTAGAGGTCGGACTCCTCGTCGGACATGGTGAGCATGATGATCTTGGTCGACGGGACCATCGCCTTGATCGTCTGACAGGCCTCGATGCCGGAGGTGAAGGGCATCCGCACGTCCATGAGGACGACGTCGGGCAGCAGCTCGACGGTGCGGTCGACGGCTTCCTTGCCGTCACCTGCCTCTCCGACGATGCTGATGTCGGACTCCTGCGACACGACCATCTGCAGGCCCCGGCGGTAGAGCACGTGGTCGTCCGCGATGACGACGCGGATGGGCTCCGCCGCCCCGCGCGACTCCGGCATACCGTTGCTCACCTGCACATACTGTCACGGGACGACGGCGGTGCCGGTCGAAAGACGCGATGCCGCGCCCGACCGACACCGCCGGGGTGTCGAACCATCTCTGGGGTCCGGGGGTCAGGAGACCTTGCGCTGGGTGCCCTCCCCCAGGTCGAGGTCCCTCGCCTCGTGGTCGACGTCGAGGTGGATGACGCCGTAGGACCAGCCGCGTCGGCGGTAGACCACGCTCGGCTGGTCGGTCTCCTCGTCGTGGTAGAGGTAGAAGTCGTGCCCCACGAGCTCCATCTCGCGGACGGCCTGGTCGAGCGCCATCGGCACGGTCGCGTGGATCTTCTCGCGGATCTCGACAGGCGAGTTGCCCTGCGTGCCGAACCGGTCGCCGGCGTCGTGGTGGTGGTCCTCGGAGGCCGCCGCCCCGTTGGCCGACGGCTCGGGGATGCGCGCCGTGGCGTGCGCGACCGACTCGGGGACCCGCCGTCCGCGGTGCACCCGCTTGCGGTCCTGGGCCCGCCTCAACCGCTCCATGAGCTTGTCGAGCGCGACGTCGAGCGCGGCGTACTTGTCGTCCAGACACGCCTCGGACCGCACGATCGGGCCCTTGACATGGCAGGTGATCTCGACGCGCTCACAGGCCTTGGCCTGCCGCTTGTTCGGCTCGTGGCTCACGACGACGTCGACGCGCTGCACGCGCGGGGCGAGCTGGGGAATCTTCGCCAGCTTCTCGTCGAGGTGGGCACGGAATCGATCCGAGACCTGCATGTGACGTCCGGTGACGACAATCTCCACGGGGTACCTCCATGGTTGCGAGTGGGGTGGGGCGCGGGTGCGGACAGACCCGGTCGTCAGACGCGGCACCACCCCCTGGAGGGCGGGAAGGTGGGGCCCGCTCCCCGACGGAGGACGCCAACCGGACCGCGTCCGGGGCGACCTGGTGACGTGCTGGGCACGAGGGCCAGGGGGGCCATGTACCGACGGTAGACCACCGGCGGCCAATCCGACAGCGGGGGTCCACTGGGCGTTCACCCCGGGTTTGCCGGGCGCCCGCTGGGAGCCCGCTGGCGCCTCTGGGTGGCGCAGATCGTGGCCGCGAGGACGTGGGCGGCCCCTGCCCCGCGCAGGGCCCGGGCGGCCTCGACGAGGGTCGCGCCGGTGGTCAGGACGTCGTCGACCACGACGCACACCGCGCGGTCGAGGACGGGCTCCCAGGCACGTCGCGCGCGCATCGACCACTCGAGGTTGACGGCGCGCGCGCGGGCACTGAGCCCGGCCTGGTCGGCGACCCGGCGGCGGGGCTCGAGGGCGTCGGCCACGACGACCTCGTCGGGCCGGTAGCCGGACACGGCCAGCCGGGCCAGCTGCTCCAGCGGCGCGTCGCCACGACGCCTGCGCGCGGCCCGGGAGGGCGGGACCGGCACCACGAGGACGGGGCCGTCACCGTGGGCGAGGACGTGGGCGGCGGCGGGGTCGGCCAGGGCACCGTCGAGCGCCACCGCGAGGGCGTCGGCGAGGTCACCGGCGCGGTCGCGCCTGCCCTCGTCCTTGTATGCGGTGACGCACGCCGCGAGCGGCCCGGCATACGGCCCGCTCGCCCAGGTCGCCGGAAGCCGCGCGGGGCGCGGGGTCGGGCTTGCCTCGCGGGCGCCTCCCGCCCAGAGCCCTGCGGCGATGGCGTCCCGGCAGGGCGCGCACAGGGCGACGTCCGGAGCCCCGCACCCGGCACAGCAAGGGGCGAGGACCAACCCGACCAGGGCCCGCATCGCGCCCGCGACACCCGCGTCACCTGCCCTCGAAGCCACGACCCGATCCTTGTGAACCTGTGTGTTGGCCTCGAATCGGCAGCGAGAACGTGTGGACGGGACTAGTCTGAGGCGCGGCCTGTGGATAACTGCCGGACGTGGGCTTGCGGGACAGGGAGGCGAAGATGCGTTGGCTGCCACGCCTTGCCGTCGCCACCTGGCTCCGGCTCGGTATCGCCGCGCTCGTCGCGCTGTTCGCCGCGATCGACGACCAGATCCTCGTGGGCCTGCCGTGGATCCTGCTGGTCGTCTCGATCGACCTCGCCGCCACCGCCCTGAACGCCACGGCCGGGGCCGCCACGCCCACCCGGCGCAGGGAGCTGTTCGTAGTGCTCGCGGGCAACGCCGTGGTGTCCGGCCTCGCGATGGGCTACGGCGGACCCTGGTCCAAGATGCTCGTGCTCATCCCCGCCTTCCACGCCGGGCTCACCTTCGGGCGGCGCGGGTCACTGGCCGTCTTCGGCCTCAGCCTCGCGTCGGCCATGGCGATGGCCGGGTGGCTCGACCGCCTCGGCGAGAGCCAGGTGCAGCAGATCGCCCTCGCCGCCGTGATCGCCCTCGTCTTCGGGCTGCTCGGCGCCTGGTCGCACCGGCTGGAGCCGCAGCCGCCGGTGGTGGACCCCAACGTGGCGGCCGAGGCCGGCGTCCTGCTGCGCCGGCTGCACGAGCTCGCCGAGACCCTCGACACCGGGTTCGACGCCCCCGGGTCGGCTGAGATGGCGCTGCAGGACCTCGCCTACAGCATGCGGTCCGCCCGCAGTGCCGTCCTCGTGGGCTACGGCGACAACCCGGCGGTCCCGCTGGCCATCCGTGGCGCCGACCGGACCCCCTGGCCCGACCCGATGGAGGAGGGGTCGATCCTCGGCCCGGCCTGGCACGACGGCGTGGGCGTGCTCACCGAGTGGTCCGACGACCTCGTCGCCCGGTCGGTGATCGTGGTCCCCCTCCACGACGACAAGGGGCACCGTCTCGGGCTGCTCGTGGCCGACCGGCCGCTGGTCACCCCGTTCAGCGAGGAGGACCTCGCGGCCGCTGCGGACGTCGCGGCGCGGCACTCGGCCAACATCGACCTCTCGGTCCTCTTCGCCGGCCTGCGCGAACGCGCCGGGCTCGAGGAGCGCGAGCGGCTTGCCCGTGAGATGCACGACGGCATCGCCCAGGAGATGGTGGCCGTCGGCTTCGGCCTCGACGCGCTGCGCCGCACCGCCCGCGACACCGCCTCACCCCTGGCCGACGGGCTCGACGAGCTGCGCGTCGAGGTGTCCCGGGTGCTGGCCGACCTGCGGCTGCACATCGCCGACCTGCGCATCGCCGTCCGTCCCGACACCGGGCTCGGCGCCCTCATCGGCGCCCGGCTGCAGAACTTCGGCTCGACGTCAGGGGTGACGACCCGGATCCACCTCAGCGAGACCGGCTTCCGCCTGCCAGCGCACACCGAGGTCCTCATCTACCGGCTCTTCCTCCAGGTCCTCGCCGACGCGAGGCACTCCCTCAACGCCTCGACGATCGAGGTGCGGCTCAACGTCGCGGCCCCTCGCGTGGAGCTGTGGATGGCCCACGACGGGACCAGCTCGATGGGCCCCCGAGATTTTGCCGGCCATCCACTGGCCGGTCTCGGCGCCGAAATCACGACCGAGCCGTACGCTGGCGATGGTGTGGCCGTGCGTATGCGGATGCGAGCACGCGGCGCGGCACCCTCGGCCACGCTGTCTCACGAAAGGATCCCCCAACCGTCATGACGATCAATGTGGTGGTGATCGACGACCACACCCTCGTGCGCGAGGCCGTGTGCCGGATGATCGACAGCGAGCCCGACCTCGCGGTCGTGGGCCAGGCCGGAGGCATCGCCGAAGGACGCACGGTCCTCGCGCAGAGCCTGATCCACGTGCTCGTGGTCGACGTGTCCATGCCCGACGGTTCGGGCCTCGTGCTCGCCCGGGCTGCACGCGAGGCCTCGCCGCGCCTGGGCATCGTGGTGCTGACGATGCACAACGACGACGACACGCTGCTCGAGGCACTCGACCTGGGCGCCTCGGCCCTGGTGCTGAAGTCGGCCCCCTCGGACGAGGTCATCGCCGCGGTGCGCCGGGCCGCCGTGGCGCCGGAGGCCTTCATGGCCACCGGCCTGGCCGAGGCGCTGCGCCGCCGCGACTCCAGCGACAAGCCCAAGCTCACGCCGCGCGAGTCCGAGGTGCTCGACCGCCTCGTCGCGGGCGACTCGATCGCCGCCGTGGCCAAGCGCCTCTACATGAGCGAGTCCACGGTCAAGACCCACGTCTCGAAGGTCTACGAGAAGCTCGGCGCCCACAACCGCGCCTCAGCCGTCATGGCGGCGCTGCGACTCGGCCTGGTCAAGGCCGAGTCGGTCGGCCAGATGCGTCGCTGACGGCGTCACCTCCACAGCCAAGAGTGGCCCGCCCTCCAGGGCGGGCCACTCTTGGTTGTGCTGGGGTGGTGCGGGGCTGGCCTCGCGGACCGAGTGGTCAGACCCCGGAAAACGCGTCCATCATGCGAATGGCACCAGGGCCGATGATGACGATGAACAGGGCGGGGAAGATGAACAGCAACATGGGGAACAGGATCTTGACGGGCACCTTCTGAGCCTGCTCCTCCGCACGCTGCCGGCGGACGAGTCGCATCTGCACCGACTGCTCCTTGAGGACGTTGGCGATGGGCAGGCCGAGGCGGTCCGCCTGCACGAGCGCGCTCACGAAGTTCTTGGCCTCGGGCACCGTGGTGCGGGCCCCGAGCGAGCTGAAGGCCTCACCACGGGACTTGCCGATCTGGATCTCCGAGAGGATGCGCGCGAACTCCCCGGAGATCGGGCCGGTGGTGGACCGGGCCACCTGCATCAGGGCGGAGTCGAAGCCCTGGCCGGCCTGGACACACACGGTGAGCATGTCGAGGGAGTCGGCCAGCCCACGCTGGAGCTCCTGCTGGCGCTTCTGGCCGGTGTTGTAGAGCAGGAGGTCGGGAAGGAAGAACAGGACGGTCGCGCCGATCGCCGCCCACAGCAGTCCCCGCACCCCGAAACCGCCGAGGACGAAGCCCACCAATGCCCCGCCGAGCAGCGCGGCACCTTTGGCGCCCATGACCTTCTCCGGGGTCCAGTTCCCCGGGTTACCTGCCAGGTCGAGCAGCCGGGTGAAGCGTTCGACGCTCCCACCGGGCGACAGCTTGAAGCCCAGGCGTCGCGTCTTCTCGAAGAGCGGCAGCATGAGTCGCTCGGTGGCGGGAAGGTTGGACTTGCCGACCTCCTTGACGTCGATGCGGTGCTCGATGAGCGCCAACGAGCGCGCCACGCCCGTGGCCTGACCGGCCCCCAGTGAGACAGCAAGCACGAGCATGACCAGCGCACTGGCGACGAGGACGATGCCGACGATGAGGAACATCTGGGAACCCATGGCTAGACCTTCACATCCACGACTTTGCGCATCCAGGCGATGCCCATTCCGATGAGTACGACACCCGCCGCAAGCATGGCGAGGCCGATCCCCCTGGTCCACAGCAGCTCGATGTACTCACGGTTGACCTTGACCTCGTAGAGGAAGATGCCGATCGGGAGCCCGACGAGGATGTAGGCCGACAGGCGACCCTCGGCCGACAGGCCGCGGACGTGTCGCTGCAGTTCCTCGCGCTCGCGCAGCGTCTTGGCGGTCGTGCGCATCGTGTCGGCCAGGTTGCCGCCGACCTCGCGCTGGATGCGGATCGCCATGGTGGTCCAGCGCATGTTGGCGCTGTCCATCCGGGCGGACAGGTGGTCGAGGGAGTCGCTGATGTCGGCTCCGATGCGCGTCTCGGCCAGAGCCCGCGCGAACTCCTTGGCCGCGGGCTCGGCCGCGTCCTTCGCCACGGCGTCGAGAGCCTGCGGCAGCGAGAAGCCGGTCGAGAGGCTGCTGGCCACGAGCGTCAGCACGTCAGGCAGTTGGCGCTCGAACTTCTTGGCCCGCCGGCTGGACAGGAACCTCAGGATGATGGCAGGCAGGAAGTACCCCAACGCGAAGCCCAGCACGATGCCGAACAGGTTCATCCAGAAGCCGCCGTTGAACAGGATCACGCCGAGCGCGGTCCCCGCGACGAGGGCGACGAGCCGCATCACCCACCATTCGCCGGCTCGCAACGGGAGGTCGGCGCGTTCGATGTGCGCCATGGTCTTGCCCGTGGACTCGCGGCCGTCCATCACCCGGTCGCCGATCCCGATCAGCTGGGTGGACAGGGCACTGGGTGACGAGGACTCCACGGGGACCGGAGCGCCACCGGGGGTGACGTACCGCTCGATCGTCGCGGTGCGCTGCCGACGGCGGTCCGCCGCGGTCGGCAGCAGGAGGACGAGCGTGAGGACCACGAGCCCGAGTGCGCCGACGGCAGCACTCAGCAGGACCCAGTTGGGCAGCCTCGGCACCGCCACCTTGGGGGTGACCGCCGCGGCTTGGTTGTCGGGGGCAACCGTGGCGGTCTCCTCAGGCGTGGGCGCCGGTGCCGGGGCAGCCGCCCCGAAGTCCACGGTCGAGTTCGCACGGAACGACCGGGCGCCCGCGAGACCGGTGACGACCACCGGCTGCGGACCCCCCAGACCCGCGGCCTTGACGGTGAAGGTCACCTGCGAGTCCAGCGCCTTGGCCGCAGCGGCGAAGGCGCGGCTCACCGACGCGGTGTTGCCCGCTGAGGCGACGCTGCCACCACCGGCTTGAGCGAAGCCCTTGAGCACCGAGTTGTCGCTGTCGTCGGTCTTGAAGCCGATGATCTCCGCGCGGACTCCACGGTTCTTCACTGCAGCCGTCGCGGCAGCCCGGGTGGCCTTGCTCCGGGTGTCGCCGCCGTCACTGAGCAGCAGGAGGCTGCGGTCGGTGTAGGCGCCCAGGGCAGACGCGCCGACGATGACGGCGTCGTACAGGCTGGTCTCGCCACGTGAGCGGAGGGAGTTGACGGTCTTCTGCACCCGGGCACGGTCGAGGGTGGGCGCGACGTCGACACCAGCAGTGCCGGCGAAGGAGACCAGCCCCACGGCGACGTCCTTGGGGGCTGCCTTGAGGAACGCCGCAGTGGCCTCACGGACCGTCGCCATCCCGGCCTCGCCCATGGAGCCGCTGGTGTCCACCACGAGCATCGTGGCCCGCTTGCCCTGGACCACCGGGGTGGCGGTCACGGGGTAGTCCTTTCCCGCCACCGACACCTTCAGGGTCGAAGTCGTGGGCGGGACACCGTCGGACCGCACGGTCAGGACGCCCGAGAACGCCGTCGGCGTCACCTTCACGGAGCTCACCGTCGCAGGGACCGGCGCGTCAGCCGCCCACGCGCCGACAGCACTGAGGCCTGCCAGCAGCGCGGCGATGGAGACCGTGAGGAAGGCACGGCGGGGGGTGTGGTTCATCGCTCTCAGACACCTCGGACGAACAGGTTGGCGGGCAGCTCGATGCCTTGGTCCTTGAGGTCCTCGGCGAACTTCGGTCGCAGGCCGGTGCTGACCAGGCCGCCGCGGAACCGGCCCTGCTCGTCGCGGCCGGCCGCGTAGTTGAACGTGAAGAGGTCCTGCATCGTGATGATCTCGCCCTCCATGCCGATGACCTCGGAGATCCCGGTGATGCGACGCGAGCCGTCCTTGAGGCGGGCCTGCTGGACGACCAGGTCGACGGCGCCGGCGACCTGCTCGCGGATGGCGCGGACCGGCAGGTCCACGCCGGCCATGAGCACCATGGTCTCCAGGCGGGAGAGGCTGTCGCGGGGGCTGTTGGCGTGGACCGTGGTGAGCGACCCGTCGTGGCCGGTGTTCATGGCCTGGAGCATGTCGAGGGCGGCCCCGTCGCGGCACTCCCCGACGACGATGCGGTCGGGGCGCATGCGGAGGGAGTTCTTGACCAGCTCGCGGATCGGGATCGAGCCTCGACCCTCGATGTTGGCTGGGCGCGACTCGAGGCGCAGCACGTGGTCCTGGTGCAGCTGCAGCTCGGCGGCGTCCTCGATGGTGACGATGCGCTCGTCCTCGGGGATGAAGGACGAAACGACATTGAGCAGCGTCGTCTTACCCGAGCCCGTGCCTCCGGAGATGATGATGTTGCGGCGGCCCCTGACGCACGCGCTGAGGAAGTCGCGCACCTGGGGGCTGAACGTGCCGAAGGCGATGAGGTCACGGTCGGTGAACGGGTCGGTCGCGAACTTGCGGATCGTGAGCATCGCGCCGTCGAGCGCGATCGGCGGGATCACGGCGTTGACGCGTGACCCGTCGGGGAGACGGGCATCGACCAGCGGGCTGGCCTCGTCGACTCGACGTCCCACGCGACCCACGATCTTGTCGATGGTGCGTCGCAGGTGGGCCTCACTGCTGAAGTGGGTGTCGACCGGGTGCAGCTTGCCGGCGCGCTCGACGTAGATCGAGTCGGCTCCGTTGACCATGATCTCGGTGATCTCGCTGTCGCGCAGCAAGGGCTCCAGCGGTCCGTGGCCGAGGATCTCGTCGGCGACTTCCTGGGCGATCCGCGTGCGGTCGGCCAGGGAGAGCGGCGTCTCCTCCGAGTCGATCACGTCCTGAAGGGTGTGGCGCACCTTTGACTCGAGCTCGGCCTGGTCCAGGTGCGGGTCGTACAACTGCGGGCCGAGGGAGTCCAGGAGTGCCTGGTGCACGCTGGCCTTCACGGTCCCGAAGGGGTCCTGGACGCGGGCCTTGGCGATCGGCTGTGCAGGGTTGGTCGACACCGCCTCCGGCTGCTGGCTGCGACGGACGCTTTCGAGACGGTCTGCAAGGCTCACTTCTTGCCTCCCCAGGCGAGGATCTTGCGGTCACCGCGACGACCGTCGCGGCGGGCGTCCCCTGCGCCGTCCTCCGAGTCCCCCGGAGAGCCGAGGGGTCGGATGTGGCTGTCGGCCAGGTGCCGGATGGCGACGCTCACGGGGTGCTTGGGCTCGTCGAGGACCAGCGGCACCCCGCGGTTGACCGACGCGGGGACGGCAGGGCTGCTCGGCACCATGACCGCGATGTCCGTCTTGATGGCGGCCACGACGTCCTCGGCGCGGAGCCCGACCTTCGCGTCGGACCGGTTGAGCACCACGGTGCGGCTGTCGTGGGAGTTGCCCAGCAGGTCGAGCGTGTCGAGGGTCAGGCGCAGGTTCTTGACCGCAGGGATGTCCAGCGTCGCGATCAGGATGAGGATGTCACTGGCGTCGAAGGCCGCGAGCACGTGCTCGGTGAAGGCCGGTGGCGTGTCGACGACGATGAAGTCGTAGGAACGCTTGGCCACGCGCAGCATCTCGCCGATGATGCTGCCGGGGATACGGTCGGCATCACTGGGCTCCGCCGGTGCGCAGGCGGCGTCCAGGCCGCTGTCGTGGTGGACGACGATGGACTCGAGGCCCTGGGCGTCGAGGTGACCGGCCATGGAGACGAGGTCGGCGATCGAGTTGTTGGGCAGCAGCTGCAGGCTGATGCCCACGTCGCCGAACGCCAGGTCGAGGTCGACCACGAGGACCGACGCCCCGGTGGACGCCAGGTAGGCGCCGATGTTGGTCGAGAACGTGGTCTTGCCGACCCCACCCTTCGCTGAGAAGACCGTGACGACCTTGCCGTCCTTGTTGACGGAGTTGTCGGACGAGTGGCCGGCCACCTTGGCCGACACCTCTCGGCTGCGACGGACGGCCTCGGCCAGGCCGGTGAGGTCGTCGGCGCCCAGCACCTCGCGCATCCCCGCCCGCAGGGCAGCGCCCAGGACGGTGACGTCAAGACGGCGCCGCAGCAGCAGGACGCCCACCTCGGGGCGCTCCACCCGGCACAGCTCGGACAGGTCGAAAGCAGCCTGTGCGTCGACATCGGGGCCGATGACGACCATGACCTCCTGCGGGTTCTCCGCGAGGGTGCGCGTGACCGAGACGGCGTTGTCCACGCGTGTCAGGTTGCCCCCGACGGCGAACTGGTAGCGCTCCGTCGATCCCGGGTCGTTGTCCCAGAGGAGTGTCACTTCAACGCACCCGAGAGGTCGCTCATGTTGAGGTCGCTGACGATGCCGGCTGCCTCGAGCTTCTGCTTGGTGAGGTCGGAGCCCAGCAGGCCCGCGTAGAGGTCGTGGTTCTGGATGCCGTGCACGAGGCGGACCGCGTCAACCGGGCTCACCGCGACAGTGACGAGGAACTGGGGCACGTCGCTGGAGGCCGCGACCTTCTTCTTCGCGTCGTCGTCGACCTGGCTCGCGGCGCCGGGAGTCAGCGCACTCTGCCCCATGGCGATGACCAGGACGTCACCGAGCAGGAGGTCCGTGCCTCGGACGTCGGCGTCGTTGAGCGCCTTCGACTTCTCGTCGCTGCCCAGGGCCTTGATCTTGAAGGAGTCGTAGATGGCGATGTGCGACCCGGGCGTCACGAACGTGCCGACGCGAGCCGGGTCCGTGAGCTGCACCGAGAGGGCCACCATGCCCGCCGGGACCTCGATGGCCTTGGTCCCCGTCGGCGTGGTGCCGAAGCGGGAGGACTGGAGGTACTCCCCGGGCTGGATGTCGGTCATGGCCAGCAGCGAGCTGTTGCTGTCGGTGATCGACGTCAGCGCCCCCACCGGACGGCCGGCCGCGGCCACCTTGGTGCGCTCGACGCGCCCGTCGCGCACGGCGTCCTTGAGGACCGTGCCGGCCGAGACCTTCTCCTTGGCCACGTACACGACCACTGGGGTCTGGGCCGCGACGGCGCGCGCGTCGGCGCCGCGGGCGTAGAGGAGCACGGAGGCGACCCCGACCAGGGCGATGACCGCTGCGGCGAAGATGGCGATGATTCTGCGTCCCATGACAGGTGATTCCTTATCCAGCGGGTTGGACGGCATAGCCGCCATAGTTGGGAGATCCGGGGGCGATGGGTCCGGCCACGGGGGCGTCGCGGAGGACTCCCTCGAGGAACCAGCCGGAGATACAGCGGTCTCCGCCGTTGCACGGGACGTTGCCGCTGACCAGGCTGCCCGCCTGCTGCGAGCCGCCCGTCTTGTAGCCGCTCAGGTAGAACTTGGCCCAGCCGGAGATGTGGTACCAGGTGTTCGAGCCGTTGCCCGCGTTGCACACGGCGGGAGGAGGCCCCGTCGGGGTGCTGCCGCTGGTGATCGTGCAGTCGAAGACCGGAAGGTAGATGACCCTGCCCAGGAACGGCGACAAGTCGCACGGGGAGCTGTTGCCGGTGTCGATCTTGATCCAGTTGTCCTGCTGGACCGTGGCGTTGCAGCCGCTGGCAGTGAGGTAGCCGAAGCCACCGGGCACGTCGTGCCCCTGCCAGTTGTAACAGGCGTTCGGGGCGTGGGGCCCCCCCTGCAGCGTGATGATGATCTCGCGACCGGGTGTGGTCGGCGTGGTGGCCGCGCCCGGCCACGGGGGCAGCGGCGCAGCGCCGTACCCCGGGATGCCTGCGGGGTCATTGGTGACGTAGGACGTGCCGTTGGCGGTGTTGGCGCGCCATTCGCACATCGAGAAGGTGATGGGGGCGCTGGCCACAGTGGTGCCAGGGGCTCCGTAGGCGGCGCGGGCACAGGCCTTGACCGTCGTGCCGGTGCTGCCACCGACGAGCGTGCGGACCAGCCAGGTGGGCAGGATCGCCGAGCCGTTGCTGGCCTTCGTCTGGGTGTGAACCTCGACGTAGGGGATGTTGGCGTTGGAGGCCAGGGAGGCCGGCAGCGTCGGGCACTGCTTGAGGTCTGCGGTGCTGCCGGCGGAGCAGGCCGGGAGGGCGTTCCCCCGGCCGCAGAGGCCGAACGGGTATGCCGTGGTGTCGAACCCGTTGGCCGCGTCCCTGGCGTTCCCGTTGTTCAGGGCATCCAGGCCGGCGCCGTTCAGGGCCGGGCTGCCTACGCACTTCGCGGCGTCGATGGCACACGCACGCGCCATGGCGAGAGCCGCGGCGTCGGCGCCGTTCTGGACCTGGCGGCGCTCCCACATGAGCGAGCTCACGTCGATGGTGATCGCCCCGAAACCCATGATGACGCCGCCGCCCAGCAGGACGGCGACCAGCATGGCAGCGCCACCGCGCTCGCCGCGACGGTGCAGCCGCGTGAACAGTCCTAGCCGTTGCATCGCATGCTCCCTGTTGCTCGGATGGTGGGTACGGGGACGGCTCGCTGCGGGAGCAGACTCAGGACCAGCCAGTGGAACTGGTTGGCCCCTGCGCCGTTGGTGATCGTGATCGAGTACGTTGCCGTCTCGGCCGCGTTGGGGCAGACGGCTGCGGCGGGGGTACGGGTGTAGGTCATGGGGCCCGGCATCGCCGCGGTCACCCGGGCGTCCGCCTGGGTGGTGGTGTAGCCCAGGGCCAGCATGCGCGCGCCCTCGCGGGCCGCGCTCGTCGTGACGACGCTGTAGTAGAAGGCCCGGCCGAAGTCCACGATGCCGCCGATGACGAGCAGCAGCACGGGGAGGATGATCGCCATCTCGACGGCTGCAGCCCCCCGCTCACGACGGGTTCGGCTCATCCGCCGAACACCCCTGCGGGGATGACGAAGAGGGCGTTGACGCCTTGGCCGAAGAGAGTGACGCCGCCGATGATGACGACGGCGATGAGTCCGACCATGAGGCCGTACTCCACGGCGGTGGCTCCGCGCTCAGTGGTGCGTGGCGTTCAGGTTGTTGCCGAGGAGCGTGACGGCGCCGATGATGACGACGGCAATGAGGGCGACCATGAGGCCGTACTCGACGGCGGTGGCGCCGCGCTCGTCCTGGTTCTGGAACTTCACGAGGGTCTTGAGCATTTTGAATCCCTTTCAAGGCTTCGAATCCCGCGGCTCAGACCACTGCGGTGCTGTGCCGAGGAAGAGATTGCCGTGTTCGAGGGGTCTGCCACATCGGCTATTGGGTTCCAGTGGGCGTGGCCGACGGCCGAGTGCTCTATCAACCGAACGGCTGACTTTGGCCGAAGTCGTCTCCGCCTCACCTGCCGGGCGTCAGCGACCGGGGACGAGAAACGCGCTTCCGTTGCCGATGTCCTKCCAGCGGTTGCCGGCCCTGATCTGGACGACGTGCTTGTCGGTCGTGACGACCAGGCCACGCTCACCGTTGACGGTCGTGATCGAGACCGCCCCGGCGATCTCGGGACCGGCAGAGATGGGGCCGCCCAGGGGCACGAACCACGGACGGATCACCTGCGAGCTCGGCTTGCGGCCCAGGACCGCGAGCGTGGACTCGTCGACCCAGACGAGGTCCCTCACCAGGGTCAGAGCCGGCGCGAGGTTGAGTGGCTCGGCCAGCGAGCGCGGCAGCCCGTTGGGCTCGCGCACGACGCCGGCCACGTCGACGCGGGGGTCCTTGCCGGCGCGGTCCGTGGAGAAGACTGCGGCGCGCTGGCCGTCGGGTGACAACCGGATGCTGCCGACGGCGCGGTTGTCGAGCCAGGCAGCGGTGACGACCTTCGGCCGGGAGGCCGCGTCGTCCGAACCGGCCGACGTGTTGACCGCCCACACCCGGGTGCGGTCCCCCTCGCGCCCCGCCACCCAGAGGACGTTGTGGCGGTCGTACGTCGGGGGCGACAACCGGGTGCCCACGTCGAGCAGCTGCACCTGCGTCGTGCCGCGCCACCGCGCCAGCTGGCGGCGGTCACCGCTGACGGCCCCGACCTCCTCGCCGCTCCACGACAGGGCGGGGTAGGCCCACCCGGTCGGCAGCGCCGGCCACGTGGCCCTGTCGGGAGGGATCTGCTCGTCCCTGTCAGTCAGCTTGAGCGGATCGACGGCCACGAGCGCGGACCCGTTGCGCAGCAAGGGTTTCGAACTGGGCTCGGGGGGTGCCGCAAAGCCGAGCGTCGACAGTGAGCTGAGGGAGCCCCCCTCGTTTGCCCCGGGCACCTGGAGCTCGGTGCCCTCGAGCTGGAGGGCGACGCGGTCAACCCCGGCCGCCTGGTCGACCGTCGCCAGGAACTGGGCGCCGAAGCTCTGTCGCTGGGCGGGGTCGCTGCTCAGCTTGATCGCCGTGAGGTTGACCCGGGCCGTGCCCGAGTCGATGGGGACCGAGTCGACGGCGAGCCTCGTGCCTTGCGGCACGTCCGAGCGCACCGCCCCCTTGAGGTATGCCGGGACGCCCGACAGGAGCCCGCGTGCCAGCCGGGTGGCCAGCCCGGTGCCCACGGGGTACCAGCGCACGTCGGGCACGAGCCGGCGCTCGGTGGCGGCCAGGAAGTACAGTCTGAACGGGTCGTACAGCCGCTCGACGTCGGCTTCGCTCAACCACGTCCCGAAGCCCTCGGGAAGCGCCGAGATGCGCCACTCCCCCGCGATCCGCAAGACGGAGAACGTGACCGGGACCGTCGAGCTGCGCGGCAGCTCCTGGTAGACACCGTTGCCGTCGATGCGCGCCGTGGCCTTGGCGACCGCCCGGACCGAGCCCGGCGTCGTCGCGGCGATCGCCAAGGCGGTCTCGTCGGTGAAGACGACCACCGAGGAGTCCGGCCGCCAGGCGTCCTGGGCGGACGGCGCGAGGTAGGACCGGGCCACCTGGTACTCGTCGTCGCTCGCTGCGGCGGCACGGATGAAGCCGAGCACGACCTGCTCCGGGGACGACCCGGGGGCCACCGGGTTGGCCTCGACCCGGACCTCGTTCTCCTGGACCGAACCGACGTCGAGGCCCTGCTGGACCGGGGACTCGGTCGACAGGCCGCCGCACCCCGTCAGGAGCACCGCCGCCGAGGCGAGGCCGGCCACTGCACGCAGGGGCTTCACTGGGGCCCCGAGCGGACCGTGGGCGCGGGTCGCGAGCCCACTCTCCCGACCACTGGCAATGACGCCGGGATGCCATTGGTGGCAACGGAATCCACCTCACTGGACGTGGCGTCGTCAGGGCGCAACGGGAGCGGGGAGTCGACGATCGGGACGCCCACCCGTCGCGGCAGGGTGAGCCGGAAGACCGAGCCCTCGCCCGGCTCGCCCCAGGCCTGCAGCCAGCCCTCGTGGAGGCGGGCGTCCTCGAGCGAGATGGCAAGTCCCAGCCCCGTGCCACCTGTCGTGCGAGCCCGTGCCGGGTCGGCTCGCCAGAACCTGTTGAACACCAGCGCCGCCTCACCAGGGCGCAGCCCCACCCCGTGGTCGCGCACGCTCACCGCGACGGCGGTGTCACTGCCCCGGATGGCGATCTCGACGGGGCGACCCTCGCCGTGCTCGAGCGCGTTCACGAGCAGGTTGCGCAGGATCCGCTCCACGCGCCGGAGGTCGACCTCGGCATCGCTCGGACCCGTGGCCTCGACCGTGACGACGCTCCCCCAGCGGTCCGCCACCGGCTGCGCCGCGTGGACGGCCCGGGCCACGACGCTTCGCAGGTCGACCGCGTCGGACTCGAGGGCCGCCGCGCCGGCGTCGAACCTGCTGATCTCGAGCAGGTCCGCAAGGAGCTCCTCGAACCGGTCGAGCTCGTGGTGGAGCAGCTCGGCGGACCTCGACACCGCCGGGTCGAAGTCCGTGCGGGAGTCGTGGATCAGGTCTGCGGCCATGCGGATCGTGGTCAGTGGTGTGCGCAGCTCGTGCGAGACGTCGGACACGAACCGCTGCTGCACCCGGGACAGTCCCTCGAGCTGGCGGATCTGGGTCTGCAGGCTGTCCGCCATCTCGTTGAAGGACTTGGCCAGCCGCGCGAGGTCGTCCTCGCCCCGGGCGCGCATGCGCTCGTTGAGGCGACCCGACGAGAGTCGCTCGGCCACGACGGCCGCCCGCCGGACCGGGTTGACGACCTGCCGGGTGACCACCCAGGCCACGGCCCCGACCAGGACCACGAGGACCAGCCCGCCCAGGGCGAAGGTGCGGGTGATCAGGCTCAGCGTTGCCTGTTCGCGTTGCATCGGGAACACGGCATACAGGTCGTACTTGCCGGCGTTGGGGACGTCCACCTGGGACCCGACCACGACGGCCGGGACCACCCCGTCGGACTGGCGGAAGAAGATCCCGACCAGGCGCACCTGCTGGTGACCGGGGTCGGCGCGGACCGCCTCCCGGACGTCGGACGGGATGCTCGCGAGCCCGACCTCACCGGAGGACACCGTCTGGACGACCGCCGTGCTGGTGTTGCCCAGCCCCCGCGCCAGCACGAGGTAGCGCTCGGTGTCGCCGCCGGGAGCCGCGGCTCGCTTGATGACGTCCTGGGCCAGCAGCTGCAGCTCGCCGCCGCTGCTGGTCTTGTCGCTCTCGTCGAAGCTGCCCTGCACCTCGAGGGTCAGCCGGGAGGCCTCGACCTGCGAGGTGTCGATGCGGTCGCGCTCGAGGCCCGTCGAGATGGACTGGAAGAGATAGCTGCCGAGGAGCACGACGACCACGAGACCGAGCAGCACGGTGCTCGAGACGACCCGGAACTGCAGGCTGCGCCGCCAGGCGTGTCGCAGGCGCCCGCCACCGGCCAGTGCGCCGTGCCGGAGCCGCGCCCCGGCAGCCCGCAGCCGAACCGCCGCGGACGCCCGGTGGTCGGAGAACGTGGGTGCAGGAGCTCGCGGGGGCCGGGGACGAGCCGACCCGTTCGGCTCGGACATGGCTAGCTCGGGCCGGCCTTGTAGCCCACGCCGCGCACGGTCACGACGATCTCGGGGTGCTCGGGGTCGTGCTCGATCTTGGAGCGGAGCCGCTGCACGTGCACGTTGACCAGTCGGGTGTCACCCGCGTGCCGGTAGCCCCAGACCTGCTCGAGGAGCACCTCGCGGGTGAACACCTGCCACGGCTTGCGGGCCAGGGCCACCAGCAGGTCGAACTCGAGGGGCGTGAGCGACAGCGCCGCGCCGTCGCGCTTGACCGAGTGGCCTGCCACGTCGATGACGAGGTCACCGATCTCGAGCCGCTCGGGCTCGGGCTCGTCACCGCGACGCAGGCGCGCGCGGATCCGGGCGATGAGCTCCTGGGGCTTGAACGGCTTGACGACGTAGTCGTCGGCCCCGGACTCGAGTCCCACGACGATGTCCACGGTGTCGGTGCGCGCGGTCAGCATGACGATGGGCACCCCCGACTCGGCGCGGATGCGTCGGCAGACCTCCATGCCGTCGAGGCCGGGGAGCATGACGTCGAGCAGCACCAGGTCGGGCTTGGCGTCGCGGAAGGCCGCGACTGCTCCGGCGCCGTCCGCGACGTGCGAGACCTCGAGCCCCTCGTTGCGCAGGACGATGCCGAGCATCTCCGCCAGCGCCAGATCGTCATCGACGATGAGCACGCGACCGTTCACCTGCGTCAACCTCTTCCATGCAGCAGTAATGGACCCCTACCGAATCATCACACATGAGGGTTGCTGCACGGCTCAGGGCGCACTCGCAGGCCGTGTGTCATCGACGTGGACGCCGACAGGCGAGCCCACCCGGACACCACGGGCCAGCTCACGGCTGCGGCGGTCCGGCCCCGGAGTCAACCAGGGGCGTTCGAGGAACCGGAAGCTCACGGCGACGACCAGCGCCGTGACGGCCAGCATCGCCGACGCCTGCACGAGCTGGGAGCTGTCCCGCAGCCGGAGCCAGACGATCCAGAAGACCATGAAGTGCCACAGGTAGAGGCTGTAGGCGCGGCGCCCCACCGCCGTCAGCGGACGGGCGGCCAACAGCCTCGAGATGGGGGCGCCTTCGCGGCATCCGTGCAGGACGACGAGCGTCGCGACGGTCACTGAAGGCACGGCGACCACCTGGTATCCCACCCCCAGCTGACCTTGCGGGATCAACGAGAAGAGGGTCAGGAACACCAGGGCGAAGGCGGCCCGTGCCGGGTCGGGCGACCGTCTGTCACCGGTGGCGCCCTGGTGCAGGTGTGCCAGCGCCAGGGACGCGCCTGCGGCCATGACACCCAGGTTGGCCACGGGCAGCAGGTAGAACGCCTTGTCCGGCAGGAGCAACCCGACGAGGTAGAGGCCGGCGGCCACGCCCGCCACGACGTTGCGTGCGACCGGCAGCGAGACTCTTCGTCGCTTGAACGCGATGATGCCGAGCGGCATCAGCAGGTAGAACACCCACTCGACCGTGAGGCTCCAGGTCGGCCCCCAGGCCGGGTGCTCCCCCACGCCCGCCGTGACGGCGAACGCGGTGAGCTGCCCGAGGGCGAGCGCGCCGCTGACGAGGGCATCGGCCAGCTCCTGTCCGCCCCACGCGACCATGACCGGGACCCCGACGACGACCAGGCCCATCAGGACGCCGGCGAGCCGTTGGACGCGACGGCGCAGGAAGCGCACGTAGGCCTGTCGGGTCGCGGCGCCACGCCAGCAGATCGAGGTGATGAGGTAGCCGGACAGGACGAAGAACACGAGCACGCCGATGAAACCGCCGGTCTTGAACGGCAGCAGCCCCAGGCTGGCGACCAGGTGGGATGACATCACGGCGAGGGCGGCGAACCCCCGCAGCCCGTCGAGCGCCAGGTTGCGCTGCTCCTGCCTCCCGGCGCCCCCTGTCGCAGCTGTCACCGGGAAACCCTCTCAGCCCGCGAAGGCGCGGGCCATCGACCGATCGGCCGCGGGCAGTGGCCCGAACGGGCCAACGCCCCGGCCGGGCCGGGGGCCGTGCCGACACCCAGACCAGGTATGCCGGCCGCTCGAGGTGAGCGGCCGGCATACCTGTGGTGCGTGGTCGGGGCACGGGCCCCGGTTGCGTCAGTAGCGGTAGTGCTCCGACTTGTAGGGGCCGGCCACGTCGACACCGATGTAGGCGGCCTGCTCCTTGGTCAGCTCGGTGAGCTTGGCGCCGAGGGCGTCGAGGTGGAGCCGGGCGACCTTCTCGTCGAGGTGCTTGGGCAGCACGTAGACCTGCTTGTCGTAGTCGTCGTTCTTGGTGAACAGCTCGATCTGGGCGATCGTCTGGTTGGCGAACGAGTTCGACATGACGAAGCTCGGGTGGCCCGTGGCGTTGCCGAGGTTCATGAGGCGACCCTCGGACAGGACGATGATCGAGTTGCCGCCCTCGAACGTCCACTCGTGGACCTGCGGCTTGATCTCGGTCTTGGTGACCCCGGCGACCTTGGCCAGGCCGGCCATGTCGATCTCGTTGTCGAAGTGGCCGATGTTGGACACGATCGCCTTGTTCTTCATCTGCGTCATGTGCTCGGCGGTGATGATGTTGAAGTTGCCGGTGGTGGTGACGTAGATGTCCGCGATCGGCAGGACGTCCTCGAGGCGGGCGACCTGGTAGCCCTCCATCGCGGCCTGCAGCGCGCAGATCGGGTCGATCTCGGTGACGATGACGCGGGCACCCTGACCGGCCAGGGCCGCGGCGCAGCCCTTGCCCACGTCGCCGAAGCCGGCGACGACGGCGACCTTGCCGCCGATGAGGACGTCGGTGGCGCGGTTGAGGCCGTCGAGCACCGAGTGGCGGCAGCCGTACTTGTTGTCGAACTTGGACTTGGTGACCGAGTCGTTGACATTGATCGCCGGGAACAGCAGGTCGCCCGTGGCGGCCAGCTCGTAGAGGCGGTGGACGCCCGTGGTGGTCTCCTCGGTGACACCCTTGATCTGCTCGGAGACCGTGGTCCACTTGGTGGGGTCGGCCTTGAGGGTCTTGCGGACGAGCTCCTTGAAGACCCCGACCTCCTCGGAGTCGTTCTCGTCGGTGGGGGGCACCTGACCGGCTGCCTCCCACTCGCGACCCTTGTGGACCAGCATCGTGGCGTCGCCACCGTCGTCCAGGATCATGTTGGCGCCCTCGCCACCGGGCCAGGTGAGGATCTGCTCGGTGCAGTCCCAGTACTCCGGCAGGGTCTCGCCCTTCCAGGCGAACACGGGGACACCCTGGGGGTCCTCGGGAGAACCGTGGGGCCCGACGACGACGGCGGCGGCCGCCTCGTCCTGGGTCGAGTAGATGTTGCAGGAGGCCCAGCGGACCTCGGCACCGAGCGCGGTCAGCGTCTCGATGAGGACGGCGGTCTGCACGGTCATGTGCAGGGAGCCGGCGATGCGGGCGCCCTGGAGCGGCTGGGCCGCCCCGAACTCCTCGCGCAGGGACATCAGACCGGGCATCTCGTGCTCGGCCAGGCGGATCTGGTGGCGGCCGGCCTCAGCGAGGCCCAGGTCGGCAACCCGGTAGTCGAAGGACATGCGAAATCTCTTCCTTTGAGTGTGTGGTTGGCAGACCCGGCGCAGCCCATCTGGGCGTTCACGTGTGGAGCGGGGTATCACCCGCGCCGGCGTGCCCCCCACTCTACCGGAGGCGGGGCCGAACCAGAGGGTCGACGAGGTCAGGTGGCCGCCCGCGACGTGGCCGGCCCACCGGGAAAGGCCAGCTCAGCAGAGGGTACGGAAATGGGGACAGGGTGCACCCTGTCCCCATTTCACCAACCCCTGCTAGCAGACGTCGGGTGAGACCACCGTCAGCAGGTCGTCAGCCGGGCCGCCGACTCCGGGACCGCGCCGGTGCCGCCGAGGACGTAGACCGTGGACGCCCCGAGCCGCTGGATCTCGGCCACCGTGTCAGCAGTCAGGCAGCCACCGTTGGCCAGCAGCAGCGGAGCCACCCGCTTGGCCGCGCTCGGGGTGCCGGCCAGTGCGTCGGGGAAGTTGCTGCCCGTCGCGAGGAAGACCGCGTTCGCCGTCGGGAAGGTCGCCTTCGAGATGGCCACCGCCGTCGAGTAGCGGTTCGACCCCGCCAGCCGGACGGTGCCATGGGCGGCCGACATCACGGCCGGGCTGACGACACCGGTACCACCCAGCACGGTGCTCGAGGTCACCCCGAGCTTCGTCATGGCGGACTTCGTCGGCGCCGGCACATCGGTTGCCGTGACCAGGAGAAGCGGCACGCCCTTCGTGGCCGCGGCCACGGCACCTGCCAGCGCGTCGGGGTAGTTCGTCCCGTTCGCGATGTAGGCCTTGCCCGACGTGCCGAACGCGTACAACGCGACCTGGCCGGCGGTGTCGAACCGGTTGGCCCCCGCGAGGCGGACCACCGGTCCCGTCGTGTAGCCGTCAAGCTTCGTCGCGACGGCCGCCGAGACGGCACCCGTGCCGCCCAGGATGACGATGCGAGCCGGCTTGAGCCGGCCCAGCTCGCCTGCCACGACGCTGGGGATGGCGTTCTGGGCCACGAGGAGCACTGGCCCACCCTGCTTGTAGGCGGCTGGTCCACCCGCGAGCGCGTCGGCGAAGTTGCTACCGGTCGCGACGTAGGCCACCGGGACCCCGGCGCTCGGGAAGGTCGCCTTGGAGACCTGGACCGCCGTCCCGAACCGGTCGGACCCGGCATACCGCGTGACCGTCATGGCCGCAGTCCCCTTGACGAAGGACCACACCGGTGACGCGCTGAGCTTGGCATTGTTGGCGTCCAACGCCGTGACGCGCCAGTAGATCTTGCCGCTCGGCCAAGCGGGGAACGACATCCCGGGTGCCCAGGCAGGCTGGTCCGTGGTGACAGCCTCCAGGACGGTGCCGAAGCCCGAGTCGAGGCTGGCCTCGGCCTTGTAGCGAGCTGCGCCGGGCACGGGGTCCCACTGCAGGACGACGCGGTTGTCACTCACCTTGCCGCCGTTGGCCGGCAGCCGGAGCGTGACCGTGTTGCCGGCCACGACGAACGTCCGCAGTGCCCCCTCGGAGGTCCAGCGACCAGGCAGGCCCTTGGCATCGATCCAGCGCGCCCGCCAGCCGTAGGTCCCGGCAGCCAACGGGGTCTTGCCGATCACCGAGGTGCTGCTCGTCGTCAGCGTCGTCACCTTGGCGGAGGGGTCGACGGCCGTGCCGCTGTAGATCTCGACCTCGTAGGTCTTGGCGTAGGCCATCGGGGCCCAGGCGAGCGTCGGGGCGCTGGGGACCTGCGCCCCCGGAGCAGGGAGCGTGAGTGCCGGGGTCGGCGACGACTTCGTGAAGGCGAAGGCCGCGCAGGCCGGCTGCGGGCCATTGGCGACGGGTCCACAGCTGTAGGTCAGCGGGTTGCCCGTCTGGTCGTAGGCCCGGACCCGCCAGTACAGCGGGCCCTCCGGGTACGTGGTGGTCTGGGCCGTGTAACGGGTCTGGTCGATCATCGGGCTGGTCTCGATGATGTTCGTGAACTCCGCGGTCGTGGAGACCTGGACCTGGTAGCTCTCCGCCTCCTGGGTCACCCGGCCGGCTGCCGTGCCGTTGAACGGGTAGTTCGTCGCCAGGTAGTCCTCCCACTGGAAGGTCACCTCGTGCGCGACGGAGGCCCCACCGGCGGGCGAGATCGCCTTCACCGGCAGCGAGACCTTGCGGAACGCTCCGGCGTTCGAGAACACCGAGGGGTCGAAGGGTCCACACGATCCCTTGTTCACGCACGGACGGACGTACCAGTAGTAGGCCTGACCGGCCTGCGAGTCGGGCAGCGACTCGACAGGGGTCAACTCGGTGAACGATGTCTGCCAGTTCCACAGGACGTTCGTGAAGTTGGGGTCAGTGGCGAGGTAGACGTTGTAGAGCCCGATCTTCGGCAGGGGCTCCCAGTCGAGGGTCGGGGTGTCGTACTGCACGCACTGGGGTCCCGCCGCCGACCCCACACACGGGCTGGTCAGGGTGACGCTGGGCCACGTGGAGCTGATGGTGAAGCTCTGCAGACCGCTCTGGGCGATCGACTGGTTGGTTGCGTCGAGCGCCTCGACGAAGAAGTCGTAGGAGCCCGGGGTCAGGCTCACGGGCCAGCCGCCGCCCTGGCCGGTGTAGGCAAAGCCAGGCAACAGGGTCTTGGTGTGGGCCAGCACGAAGGAGTTCTCCCCCGCGACCGAGAACCACACGCGGTACGAGGCGGCACCGGTCAGGCCGTTCCACTGCATGGTGGGCGGACGCAGTCCGTCACTGGCGGTGAGCGCCACGACGCCGAGCGACGACTGGGCGGTCGGCTGCGTCAGGGTGAACGTGGGCCATCCGGACTGGAACGCGATCTTGCTCAGGTCGCCGTCGTCCTCCTGCGACTGCACGGTCCACGCCAGCTCGCCCTCGCACTTCATCGAGATGTTCTCGGGGACGTAGGAGGTGTTGTAGGTGATGGCAGTGACCGTGGCGCAGTCGGTGTCGGTGTTGCCCGGCGCCCGGGCGATGGTCACCTTGTAGTGGCTGATGTTGGGGACGGCCGTCCACTTCAGGACGGGCACCACCCCCGCGTAGCTCACGGACTGCGTCATGCCCGAAGGGTTGTACTGCATCCGCCAGACCTCGCTCCACACACCGAGGACGGTGGGCGTCGTGGCCGGCGCGTCGAGACCGCGGACCCGCCAGTAGGCCACGCCTCCCGGCGTCAGCTTGAACGGGACGGATGGGTTGCAGTAGGGCGGGCTCGGGTTGTTGGTGAAGGGGGTGACCCGCACGTAGGGCGTGACGGTGGTGTGGTCGGTGTAGCAGGTGGAGTACGTCCCCGCCGAGAAGTTGGCGTCAGGGCCGATCTGGAACTCGTAGTTGGAGGCCTCGCGCTGCGGCTGCCAGGTGAAGGTGGGCTCCTGGATGGTGTTCTCGCCGTTGACGGGCGAGACGAGCTTGACCTGGGCCCACTTGCCCGTCGTGCCGCTCGGCAACGACCCCACCGCGGGCCAGGCACGCGTGAACGTGCGCACCTGGGACCACTGGCTGGGCTCGGGCTTCGTGGCCGCGTTGAGCACGGCGCTCAGGCCGCGCACCCGCCAGTAGTACGCCCCGGCCGGGAGGGTGGGGCTGGGCGAGAACGCCGTGGAGTTGACCACTCGCGTGCCGCCGATGGGCGCGTTGAAGAACTGGTCGGGGCTGATCTGGAGCTCGTAGGAGTTGGCGCCGACGAGAGGGGCCCAGTCCAGGTTGATCTCCTCCACGTTCGCGCCGTCCGCGGGCGACGTGAGGGCGGGCATCTGCGCGCTGGGCCAGGTCATGCTGTAGGACCAGACCGACGACCAGTCCGTGGCCACACCGGTGGAGGACTTGCCCCGGACGCGCCAGTACCACGTGGTGTTGAAGGGCGGGTTGCTCGGCGTGAAGCTCGTGTTGGTCGTGGAGATCGGCGCGGGGGCCCCGACGAAGGCCGCGTCGTCGTCGACCTGCACCTCGTAGGTCTTGATGCCGGCCAAGACACTCCAGGACAGCACCAGCGAGTCGGTCGGGTACTTCAGCTGCGTGCCGTTGGCAGGCAGGAGGGGGGAGGGGATCGTGCCGGAGGTCTTGGTGAACGTCCCCGTCGAGTAGGGGCCGAATGCGCCCTTGGCGTCGGCCGCGCGCACCCGCCACCAGTACTGCCCGACGGGGAGGTCGTTGGGCGGCGTGGCCGCGGTGTTGGCCACCGTCACATTGAACTTCACCGCGGTGCTGGCGAAGTCGGACTGGCTCGCCACCTGCACCGAGTACCTGACTGCCCCCGTCGGCGCCGACCAGGTCAGCACCGGGTTGGTGGACCGCGCCGGCACGGCCCCGAGGACGGGCGCTCCCGGTGCCGCGGCGGCAGGCGCGGCCGCGGCCAGCCCTCCGACCAGCACCAGGACGAGCATGGTGATCAGGGCGCTCAAGCGTTGGCGCATGGTGTGGTCCTCTTCCCCGCGGGCGTACCGAGGCAGGGAGCACCGGTGCGGCCCCTGCCGCAGGCAGTGTCACAGCCACCCCAACGAGGCTGTGCCGTGTTGCGCGGTCGGGGGGCAAAAGGACACTTCACCACTCAGCCGTTCGGCCGATGGCGGTCGCGGCGCGCCACCGGCCACCGGCACCCGTGGAGCCTCGATAGGCTGGCGCCCGTGCAGAGCCCCGCAGCCGCCCCCTTGGCGGAGACGACCTTGGCGGAGACGACCCGATGAGCGGCGGCCTGTTCGCCCTGCTCGACGACATCGCCGTGCTGGCCAAGGCCGCCGCGGCCTCGGTCGACGACGTGGGCGCTGCGGCGAGCCGGGCCAGCGTCAAGGCGGCTGGTGTGATCGTCGACGACACGGCGGTGACGCCTCGGTACGTCGAGGGCCTCTCCCCCACGCGCGAGCTCCCGATCATCAAGAAGATCGCGATCGGCTCCCTGCGCAACAAGCTGCTGTTCATCCTGCCCGCGGCCATGCTGCTCAGCCAGTTCCTCCCCGTGGCGCTGACCCCGCTGCTGATGATCGGCGGCACGTTCCTCTGCTACGAGGGCGTCGAGAAGATCTGGGAACGCATCAGCGGCCACGGCGAGACCGCCGCCGACGCCGCTCACGAGCACGGCGAGGTCGCCGACGAGGACGACATCACCAGCGGCGCGATCCGCACCGACTTCATCCTGTCGGCCGAGATCATGGTCATCTCGCTCAACGAGGTGGCCGACGAGCCGTTCCTCAGCCGGGCCGTCATCCTCGTCGTCGTCGCCCTGGCCATCACCGTCCTCGTCTACGGCGTCGTCGCCCTCATCGTGAAGATGGACGACGTCGGCCTGCACCTGGCGGGGCGCAAGTCCGGGCTCAGCCGCAGCGTGGGCCGGGGCCTGGTCAGTGCCATGCCACGGCTGCTGAGCACCCTTTCGGTCGTCGGGGTGGCCGCGATGATCTGGGTCGGCGGCCACATCCTGCTCGTGGGGCTCGACGACCTCGGGCTGCACGCGCCGTACTCCTGGGTGCACCACGCCGAGGAGGCCGTCCACGACGCCACGGGCGCCGTGGGTGGCATCCTCGGCTGGCTCACCAACACGGTCGGCTCGGCGGTCCTCGGCCTCCTCGTGGGTGCGGTGGTCGTCGCGGTCATGCACGTCATACCGCGACGGGGCAGCAGCCACGACGGCGCCGGTCACGGCGGCGCCGCTCACGACGCACCTGCGGGCGACGAGGCCTGAGGCCGATGGCACCGACGGCCCGCGGCATCCTCGACTGGCAGCCGGCCGACCACCACCCCGACCTCCTGGCTCCGGCGGTCGCAGCCGCGGTCGGCGCCACGCCCTCGGCGAACGTCGCCCCCATCGACGCCACGCTCGCGGACACGGCCGCCTTCTGCGAGGCCTACGACGTCGCCCCCGAGCACTCGGCGAACTGTGTGGTCGTGGCCGGCAAGCGCGGCGGAGAGGTCCGGTACGCCGCGGTGATGGTGCTGGCCACCATGCGTGCCGACGTCAACGGCGTCGTGCGCAGGCACCTGGACGCCCGCAAGATCAGCTTCGCCCCCCACGACGACGCGGTCGCCCTCACGGGGATGGAGTTCGGGGGGATCACGCCCATCGGCCTCCCCGCCCACTGGCCCGTGCTCGTCGACGAGTCGGTCGTCGAAGCCGGGCTCGTGGTGGTGGGCTCCGGGATCCGCGGCAGCAAGGTGCTCGTCGACAGCGCGGACCTCGTCGCGCTGCCCACCGCGGAGGTGCTCCGGCTCGCCCTCTGAGCCACTCTCTTGAACGTGTTCAACTTGCCGTGCTACTGTCGGGACCTCGAAGTTGAACCCGTTCAAACAAGGAGCCTCCATGGACCTCGCGGTCGTCGCCTACGGCAGCTACCTCGTCATCGCCGTCCCTCTGATCATCTGGGTCGGTTCGACCCTCTCGCGCAACGGGCGGGTCTTCCTCGTCGACGTCTTCGACGGCAACGACGCGCTCGCCGACGCGGTCAACAAGCTCCTCGTCGTCGGCTTCTACCTGCTCAACCTCGGGGTCGTGGCGCTGTACCTGCGCGTCGACGACGACCTCGCCAACGCCCGCACGGTGGTCGAGGTGCTCAGCGTCAAGCTGGGTGTCGTCATGCTGATGCTCGGGGTCGTGCACCTTCTCAACGTCTACGTCTTCAGCAGGATCCGACGTCGCAGCCACCTGGACGCGCTGGCCACTCCCCCCGTGCCGCCGCAGGCGTACCTGCCGCCGCCGACCTACGGCCAGCCCTCCACCCAGCCGGCAGGCTGACCACGGTGAGGACCGTCCGGATCGCCCTGGCCGCCGCAGCCCTGTGGGCCGGTGGGCTGGTGGTCGCGGCCCTCGCGCTCCCGGCCTACACGGGGAGCTCCTTCACCGAGGACGCCAACGGCGAGGTGCACACGACCTCGACCACGGACACGTTCGTCCAGGCGAACGGGACCTGGGGGCTGGTCATCGCGAGCGTGCCGCTGGCCGCGTGCCTGGTGGTCGCGGTCCTGCTGCTCGGACCGGGCGGTCGGGCGACGCGCGTGGCGGCCGTGGTCGTGGTCGCCCTGCTCGGCGCCCTGACCGTGCTGGGCCTGCTCAGCATCGGCGTCTTCATCGCCCCTGTCACGGCCGCGCTGGGCCTGGCCGTCATCGTCGCCCTCAGCGGCCCTCCCCGCCAGGCGACGGCGTGAACCGGCTCCACCTCCTCTACGACGCGCAGTGCCCGATGTGCTCGCGGTTCCGCGAGTGGCTCGTGGCCCAGCCACACCGCATACCCCTCGACACGCTGCCGGCGGGGTCGGCGGCCGCCCGCGCGCTCCTCCCGGGCCTCGACCACGCCGCCACCCTCCGCGAGGTGACCGTCGTGGCCGACTCCGGCGAGGTCTGGACCGGGCACCATGCCTGGGTCATGTGCCTGTGGGCGACCGTCGAGCACCGCGACCTCGCCATGCGGCTCGCGACGCCCCTCGGGCTCCCGGTCGCCAGGGCGATGGCGTATGCCGCAGCCGGGCTCCGCTCGGCGCTCACCACACGGGTGGACCGGAGGCCGGCTGGAGGTGGCTACCCTGACGACTGTGACGGAGCCTGCCAACCGGTCTGAACGCGGCGAGCAGACCCGGTCCGCCATCGCGGCGGCTGCCCAGGAGCTGTTCCTCGAGCGCGGCTACGACAAGACGACCATGCGGGCCGTGGCCGACCGCGCCGGCGTCAGCATCGGCAACGCCTACTACTACTTCGCCTCGAAGGAACACCTCGTCCAGGCGTTCTACGACCAGATCCAGGTCTCGCACGCGGCGGCCGTCGAGCCCGCCCTGGCGGCGTCCACGGCCTTCGCCGACCGGTTGCGCGCCGTGCTGGAGGCCTGGGTGGACGTCGCCGAGCCGTTCCACGCGTTCGCCGGCAAGTTCTTCAAGGTGGCTGCCGAGCCGACCAGCCCGCTGTCACCGTTCAGCGACGAGTCCAAGGGAGCCCGCGAGACCAGCATCGGGCTGTTCCGCAGCGTCGTCGACGGGTCCGACGTCAAGGCGCCCGCCACGGTTCGCGCCGAGCTCCCCGAGCTGCTGTGGCTGCTGCAGATGGGGGTCGTCCTGTACTGGGTGCACGACTCCAGCGAGGGCCAGGCCAGGACCCGGCGCCTGGTGCGACAGGTCGTCCCGCTGGTCGACAAGCTCGTGCGGCTCAGCCGGCTGCCGGGCATGCGTGGTGTGGTCGGGGACGTCACCGACCTCGTCCGCAGCCTGCGGCACTGACCCCTGAGGGCGGTCGGTCAGCGGCCGGTGCGCTCGGCCAGGTCGGCGACGTGCGGCGACACCGCGGGATCCAGACCCAGCCCGAGGGCGAGGTAGGTCGCCGCGAAGTCCGTCGTGGCGATCTGCCCGGCGAGACGGACCAGCGGATGACCCGGCTGGGCCGTGACCTCGCTGACCCGCACCCCCGACTCACGCGCCCCCTCGACCACCGCGTCGGCCAGCCCTATCGACTCCGCCGCATCGCGGGTCATGGGGTCGGGCGGGGCATCGCGCAGCATCAGCAGGGACAGCCGCGTCGGCTCGGGGCCGTCGAGGTAGGGGTCGGCGAAGATGTCGTCGCCACGCGCCACCAGGTCGGGGCGGTTGGCGTAGGCGCTGGTGAACGGCCCGTCGAAGCAGGCCACGATCTGGGCGGCGGCATCGGGCAGCTCACCCCACGTCGCGGGGAGCCGTGCCGTGCGGGCCAGCATGGAGGCGGCCCGCCCCGCAGCCACGCCCGACAGGGGGCCGTCGCCCAGGACGACCGGGACCCCCTCGGCCAGGTCGGCGGCAAGCACCTTGGCCGGGTTGACGAACGACTCCGACGACGGGCGTGAGGCCTCGGCCACCTCGTCGAGCCGGTCGGCCGTGTCGTACAGCGCCTGCCGCCCCACGTCGACGATGCCGAGGTGGCCGGCGCTGAGCAGCACCGGGGCGAGCAACGACCACAGCGCGGTGCGCGAGGTGCTGCGCCCACGCCCGATGCCGATGTGGACCCCGCGAGCCTGGGCGGCCACGTCGGCCAGCGGCGAGTCCGACGCACCCACGGTGAGCAGCGAGGCACCACGGCGGGCAGCCTCTGCCGCGAGCGCGAGGGGCCCTGCAGCTCGACCTGACTGCGAGACCGCGATGACCAGGTCGAGGGGGCCGACCCATCCGGGCAGCGGGACGTTCCGGCGCACGGACACCGGCACGGGCGAGCCCGGCTCGGCGAGCAGCTCGAGGACGTCGCACACGACGGCGGAACCACCGAGCGAGGCGACCAGCACCGACCGGGGTCGCTCACCCCCGGCTACACGCTCGATGCCCGCCTCGGAGGCGAGTGCGATCGCCTCGCGGACCTGGGCACCGGCGGTCGCCAGACCCCGCAGGGTCTGCCGCGAGTCGAGCGCGGCGATGGCGTCCTCGCTGTCGATCCGGGACTCGTCGAGGTGCGGGGCCATGGTCTGGTGCTCCGGCAGCCGGCGTCAGGCCGGCTTACGGGCCTCGTCGACGAGGAGCACCGGGACACCCTCGTCGATGCGGTACTGGAGCCCGCAGTCGGCGCTGGTGCAGTGCAGCTCGGGGCCGGTCACGCCCTGTGCGTCGGCGAGCTCGGACCGGCAGGCCGGGCAGCGCAGGATGTCGCGCAACCACGGCTCGATCCGGGCGCCTTGCGTCGATGCCTCGGCCATCAGGCTTCTCCTCTCACCAGGGCAAGGACATCGTCCCGCACCTGCTCCATCGTGTCTGCATCGGCGGCCTCGACGTTGAGGCGCAGCAGCGGTTCGGTGTTGGACGCCCGCAGGTTGAGCCACCACATCGGGTCGCTCCCTGCACCGGCGTGCGTGGCGGTCAGCCCGTCGAGCTCGTCGATCTCGACTCCCTGACCGGCCGCCCACTCCCGCACGCGGGCCGTGGCGGCCGGGGCGTCGGCGACGGTCGAGTTGATCTCGCCGGACGCGGCATACCGGCTGTATGCCGCGGCGAGCCGGCTGAGCGGCTGGTCCTGCTCACCCAGGGCGGCGAGGACGTGCAGCGCCGCGAGCATGCCGGTGTCGGCGAACCAGAAGTCGCGGAAGTAGTAGTGTGCGCTGTGCTCACCGCCGAAGACGGCTCCCTCGCGCGCCATCTCCGCCTTGATGAACGAGTGGCCGACGCGGGTGCGGACGCCTCGCGCGCCCTGCTCGCCGATGATCTCGGGGACTGCCGCGGACGAGATCACGTTGTAGACGATGGCGACGTCGGAGGCGTCGGTGCCGCGGGCGACCTCCTTCGCCACCTCGCGGGTGGCGACGAGGGCGGTCACCGCGCTGGGGCTGACCGGCTCGCCGCGCTCGTCGATGACGAAGCAGCGGTCGGCGTCACCGTCGAAGGCCAGGCCGAGGTCGGCCCCGTGCTCGATCACCGCTGCCTGCAGGTCGCGCAGGTTGTCGGGCTCGAGCGGGTTGGCCTCGTGGTTGGGGAAGGTGCCGTCGAGCTCGAAGTAGAGCGGGACCACCTCGAGGGGCAGCGGCGGCAGACCCGCGTCGGTGCCGAGGACGGCCGGGACCGTGTGACCGCCCATGCCGTTGCCCGCGTCGACGACGACGCGCAGGGGGCGGCTGCCGGACAGGTCGACGAGGCCGCGCAGGAACGCCGCGTAGTCGGTGAGGACGTCGCGCTCGGTGATGCGGCCCTGGGTCACCCCGGCTGGTCCGGCACTGGTGCCCGAGTCGAGCAGCTCCTGGGCGAGGTCGCGAACGGTCGCCAGCCCCGAGTCCTGACCGACCGGGCGGGCGCCGGCCCGGCACAGCTTGATGCCGTTGTACTGGGCGGGGTTGTGCGACGCCGTGAACATCGCGCCCGGCAGGTCGAGGGCGCCGCTCGCGTAGTAGAGACCGTCGGTGCTGGCCAGCCCGATCAGGACGACATCGAGCCCCTGCTCCGTGACGCCGGCGGCAAAAGCCCTGGACAGCTCAGGCGACGACGGGCGCATGTCGTGCCCGATGACGACCCCCGTGCTGCCGTCGGGGGCGACGACGGCCTGGGCGAAGGCCGCGCCGAGCGCCCACGCGACGTCGACGTTGAGCTGCTCGGGAACGAGCCCGCGGACGTCATAGGCCTTGACGAACTCGGACAGCTGGGGCGCAGGCACGTCTGAAACCCTAGCGGTGGCCCGTTCGGACGAGGACACGGCTCGTCCCTTACGGCTGGACCGGCTTCGCCGGGTGGCTCCAGGCGGGCGCAGGGCGAATGCTGAACACAGCCTGCCCTCCACGCACCCCGAAGGATCCTCGATGTCCGCACTCGACAGCTCCCAGGACACGTCTGCGGCAGCGGTCCCTGCGGCCGACGCACCGTCGGGAGTCGACATCGGCCGCCTCGTCGGCGTCCCGATCATGGCTGGCCTCCTGGTCCTCAACGCGAACACCCTCTGGCACTCCGCCACACGCGACCAGGCCTGGGGCGCGCACCGAGTCAGCTCGGTGTTGGGCACAGTGCTGAGCGTGGGCTTCTATGCGCTGCTGGTGAGCGCGTTCCTGCGCCGGTCGCGGTCCAAGGCCACCCACCCGTCACCGGTCGCCGCCGTGGCTGCCCTCGTGGCGACGTGGCTGCCGTTCTCGATCGCGTTCCTCCCGCACGGCACGCCCTCGCTGGGGCTGCTGGTCGTCGCCGACGCCCTGCTCCTGGTGGGTTTGGGCTCCTCCATCTGGGCGATCCGCTACCTCGACCGCAGCTTCAGCATGTTGGCGCAGGCCAGGGCGGTGGTGCGCACCGGGCCGTATGGGCTGGTGCGCCACCCGCTGTACACCGGCGAGCTCGTCGCCTTCCTCGGGACGGTGCTGATCCGGCCCAGTGGTTGGGCCTTCGCCATCTGGGCGGTGATGATCGGGCTCCAGGTGTACCGGGCTCGCAACGAGGAGACCATCCTCGCCATGACCCTGGACGACTACGCCGACTACCAACGCGAGACCCCCCTCATCGTCCCGCGCGCTCTTCGACGGAGCCGGGTCCGCTAGCCGGCGGCCCGTGGCGGCGCGTCAGACGTCACGCAGGACGCGCAGGTGTCCGCGACGTGAGGTCTCGACGGCACCGGAGGCGGTCTCGGCAGCGGCGGGGGCGACCCGCGGGGGCGCAACGGGCTCGCCGAGGCGGGGCCGCCCGGCCTCGCGCACGGCGTTCGCGAGCGCCAGCAGGTCGTCGTGCGAGGGCTCCGGCTCGACGTACTCGCCGGACAGCCGCACGATCTCCCAGCCACGCGGGGCGGTCAGGCCCTCGGCATGGTCGCCGCACAGGTCGTAGGTGTGCGGCTCGGCATACGTCGCGAGGGGGCCAACCACCGCCGTCTGGTCGCGGTAGACGTAGGTGAGTGTGGCGATGGCGACCTTGGGGCATGCGGTGCGCGAACACCGCCTCGACAGACTCACGCGGTGGACTCTATGTCAGCGCGGGGCAGCGACTCGCTCGGCACGCCGTAGCATGACGGCGTGACTTCGGCAGGCCCCTCGGGCGGTGGGACGGCAGGGCCCGGTCGCCGCGCCGCACCGCGTCGCGACCGCCGGGGCCGAGGCGTCCGGGGGCCGCTCGCCTGGCCCGCCGTACCGGCCATGGCCTCACGCCGGCAGCAGTTCGACGACCTGGTGCTCGACAGTGCGGCCCGACTCGAGGGGCGGGTCGGGCCACGCCTGGCCGAGGTCGAGTTCGCCGTGGAGGACGTCCCCTCGACCGACCCGGCCCCGTGGGAGCACGAGGGGGTGCCGCTCGGGCGCGCCTTCCCGTCGGTGGGCCGCAACCAACCCGCGCGGATCGTGATCTACCGCAGGCCGATCGAGAACCGCTCGCAGGACCAGCGCGAGCTGACGGCGGTGGTGCAGGACGTCGTCGTCGAGCAGGTGGCGGCCCTGTTCGGGCTGAACCCGAGCGACCTCGACCCGCGGTACGACGCCGGCGACTGAGGGACTCGATCGCGCGGACGCCTTCGCCGTGAGACGGTGCCGCCAGCCTCAGCGACGGACCTCGCGCAGCCCGACGCTGCTGGTGCGCAGCGGTGCGTCGAGCAGGGGCGTGGCCGTGATGACGGTCCCGGTCCGGTCGTTGAGCCACGAGACGACCCCGCCGCGCAGCGCGCCACTGCCGTCGGCGCGCTGCACCCACACCGACTGGGTGCCGCTGACGACGACGCGCAGCGTGCTGTCGGCGGGGATCGTCACGCGCTCGGACTGTGCGGTGCCGTCGGCCTTGACCGTGACGACCTGGACGTCCGCGGGCGCGCCCGTCGCCGACAGCTCGAGCCAGCGGCTGACCACGGTGCCGCGGGGGATGCCGGCCGGGTCGGTGAGCGGCATGCCGGCCACGCCGCTGATCGGCGCGGTCGACGGGCTCCACGCGAAGTCACTCGGCTTGCCCGCGCCACCGCGGCTCACGAGCGCAGCCGCGACGACGGGTCGGTCGGCGCGCACCTGGATGCCCGACGCACCCGGCGCCAGCCCCGAGATGTCGATGTCGCGGACCGTCCCGCCCTCGACCCGCGTCACGCCGCCGGTCGGCAGTGCGCGTGGCCCGCTGCGGGTGAGCACCCTGGCCTGCACGACGGCTTCGTCGTCGCCGGGGACGACGACCCGCAGGACACCGGGGCCACCACCCTCGACGGCGGGGACCACCTGGTCGCGGGAAGCGGGCGCGGAGGCCGAGGCGTCGTCGACGCCGGCCGCTCGGGTGCCGTCGAGCCAGCGGTCGCCGACGACAGCGGTGACGACGCCACCTTGGGCGACCACGTGGACGGCGGGCGAGGCGACGGTGCTGGAGATCGCGTCGAGCAGCAGTGCGGTGCGACCGTGGGCCGGGACCACCACGCCCTTGCCGGTTGTCGACGGCACGGGTCCGTCGGGTCCGTGCACCGTCACGTCGACGGTGACGGCGTTGCCGCCCGGGTTGGTCAGGATGAGGCGCTCCTGGCGCCCGGGAGCCCCGCCGCCGGCGAGGACCCACTGGTCGGCGGCCGAGCCCGAGCAGGGAACCGAGCTGAGCGACCTCAGGTCGCCCGACGCGACGAACGAGGTCTGCACGGCGGCGAGTCCCGGTGCAAGGGACTGGGTGGCGCTGGCGAGCCACGACTCTGCCCTGGCGACCTGCACGGTGGCCACGGCACCACGGGTGGTGACGACCGGGGAGTCACCACCACGGGGCAGCCGCGCGAGGCGCACCTCTCCCGGCTCGGACACGGGGGTGGTGCCGACGAGTGCCGTGCGGGGCGCCGCGGCGGCCGCGATGGTCACACCGCCTGACACGTCGTCGAGCCCGGACACGCCCTTGAGCTCGGGACCCGGGCAGGCCAGGGCCGCACCGCGGGCGGCTCCGGTGGTGGCGACACTCGCACCACGGCTGGCCGACTTGCCGCCGACCGCCACGGCGTCGGGCAGCGAGGCGGCTCCGACGACCAGACCCACACCCGCACCGAGGACGAGGGTGGCGCGGGCGATTCCCGCGACGGGAGCGTTGACCAGGCGCTTCACGATGCCCTCCTCGAGGCGCGGTTGCCGAAGGGGAGCGCCAGGAAGAGGCACAGCAGCAGCGCCACGGCCTGGGCGTAGCGCCAGCCGGGCGCGGTGGGCAGGACGTCGACCGCGAGCCTGACCTGCCCTGCCGGGACGGGGTAGGTCGCGCCGTCACCGGACGGCGCGAGGATGCGTCCGTTCGCGGTGACCCTGCCGTGCCTGACCCACTCCGGCGGCTCGGCGAGGACCAGGGACGTCCCCACCGGCGCGATCACCGTGGCATCGAGCCGGGAGTGGTCCCCGGCGACCGGGAGGACCTGTCCGCTCGCCGCGGACCTGGCGGTGACGAGGCGGGCCCGGGACGGGGCGAGGGCCTCGTCGCCGGTGCCGCCCCCGGCGAGGACCCGCCAGAAGATCACGCCCTCGTGGTCGCCGAGCCGGCTCAGCCCGGCCGTCGAGTCAAGGGTGCGGACGCGGGGATCCGAGGCGGGGACGCGCAGCCCCACGAAGCCCACGGCCTGCGTCGACAGGTCGCGGGCGGGGTGAAGCTCGCCGGGCGCGGCGCCTGAAGCGAACAGCGCCGCGACGGCCTCGGCGAGCGCGGCCGAGGGTGCCTGGGCGCCGGGCAGGGCGCGTGCGACCGCTGCCGGCTCGCGACCGACCAGCTCGTAGCTCAGGCCCTCGCCGTCGGGTGCCATCAGCAGCATGCGGTTGCCGAGGCCCGACTCGGCCTGGTCGATGGCCACCGCGGGACGCGGGTCGGACCACGCCCCCAGCGTCGATCCCAGCGACTGCCACGCCGTGAACCCGGCCCCGGCGAGCACCGCCGCCGTCGCGAGGACGGCCATCGGCCAGCCGAGGACGGCCAGCACCCCGCGGGGCCTGCGGCTCAGCCTCAGTCCGTCGGCACCCCGGAGGGCGGAGGCCAGCAGCGCGAGGGCCGCCACGAGGACGCCGGTGCCGGCCCAGGCGGTGATCGGCGCTCCGGCGTGCGCGTCACCTGCGGGGACGACGCCCAGCTGCAGTCGGGGGGCAGCGATCGCCGCAGCCGTGCCCAGCAGGGCGAGCAGCCCGAGCAGGGCGCTGCCGGCCCAGCCCCGCGCGGGACGCACCAGCCCGAGGACCCCGGCGGCCACGACGACGGCCCCGAGCATGACGGGGGTGGAGCCGGGGCCGCCGGGGTGGAGCAGCGCGATCTGCCACGGTTCGGCCTGGGCTTCGCCCCAGACGGACAGGCCGGGGCCGGTCAGCAGCTGTGCCGGGTCACCGACGAAGGTCTCGAGCCAGGGACCGAGGAGCACGATGGGCCCGATCGCCAGAGCCAGGCCGCGCCAGCGCACCGGGCCGCGACCGACCAACAGGAGCGCCAGCCCGGTGACGCCCACAGGGGCGAGCAGCACCGGGACGAAGGACGCGAGGACCGCCGCAGCGAGGACGGTGGCGGCGGTGCCCGTGGTCGAGCCACGGCGCCGTGCGGCGAGGACGCAGCCTGCCGCCACCAGCGGCAGCAGCACCGCGGCGACGACGCCTGCCAGTCGGCCGCCCGCGGCGGCGCTGGTCAGGGCCGCCGTCGTGGCCCACGCCAGTGCGGCGAGCGCCCGCGGCCACCGAGCGTGCGTGATGACCCGCGCGCCGAGGTATGCCGTGAGCGTGGCCAGCGGGATGGCCAACCCCACGAGGACGGCCACGGCCGCACCGAGGGGCGAGTCGGGAGTGCCGAGCAGCGGCAGGTGCGAGACGAGCCAGGACAGCGCGGCGAGGACCGTGAGCGCCGGGCTCTGCTCACCGGCCGCTCCGAACCCGGCGCCGTGCCAACCGTCCCACCAGGCGTGCCAGGTCGAGGACGGGTCGGCACGAACTCCGGTCAGCTCGCCGCCCGTGAGCCCGTGGTGGAACCGCTCCAACGCCGTGCCCCCCAGGTCCCGCGAGGCCGACGCGGCGACGACGACGCTCGTGAGGGTGACGAGGAGGCCGGGGTTGCGGGCAGCTCGCGACGCCCAGGTGGCACCCAGGATGTTGAGGTCCTCGGCGTCGTCGGCCACCGGGCCCGACTCGACGGCCTGGACAGAGGTGCGGGGGGTGGCCGCGGACTCGACGGTGACCTGGTCGTGGATGAGGTCGCCGGTGTGACGCAGGACGGTGGCCGGGCGCACGAACAACCCCGCGAGGTCGCGGCGTCGCACCCGGCGTCGACCGCGCGACCCCCAGCGGGCGCGGGTGATCCGGCCCGGGGTCAGCAGGGCACCCAGGTCGGCGAGCTCTGCCCACGCGGCCCGCGGGCGCTTGGCGAGCAGCAGGGCGGCTCCGGCGACCACGCTGGAGACGGCGATCCAGGCCGCGAGGAACGGCAGCGCCCACCCGGCACAGCGGGCCAGCGCGACGCGCCGGGTCTGCCGTCGGCGGGCGCCGGCGGTGCGCCGCGCCGCCGCACCCGACGTAGCGGGGAGCGAACGGGAACGGTTCGTTGGTCGATGTCACCGACTGGCT